>NZ_VWWG01000370.1:0-1582 GCF_011753085.1 Burkholderia sp. Tr-862 | reverse complement strand
CACGGGCTGCGCCTGCGGATCGGCGACACGCACCAGCAGGTCGACGCCGGCGAGCAGCACGTCGACATGCGTGGCCGTCAGTGCGATGGTGCCGGCCTGCGCGGCGACGAAGCATTCTTCCATCCGCCCCGCGATGTCGACGCCGGGCGGCACGCCGACGATGCGCGCGGCGCCCTTCAGCGAATGCGCGGCGCGCATGCACGCCTCCAGCGCGACGGAATCGGGCTCGCCCGATTCGAGCGCGAGCAGGCGTTCGGACAGCGCCTGGGTCTGCGTGCGCGTCTCCTCGCGATACAGCTCGAGCAGCGACAGGTGGCTCAGATCGTCATCGCCGCTCATCGCATGCTCCGTGTGACGGCGTCGAACAGCCGGTCGTCGTCGAGCAGGCCCACCGACTTGCCGCGCCACGACAGCACGCCGCGCGACAGGCCGGCGCTCGCGCGCCCGACCGTCGCCGGCACGGGCACCCATTCGGATGCGCCGAAGCGCAGCACGCCCTCGACTTCGTCGACCGGAAACACCACCGGCTCGCCCTGGTGCGCGGCGACCAGCAGTCGCGTGAAACGGCCGTCACCGCCGCCGCTGCCCCCGCCGCCGCTGCCGCCGTTGCCCGCCTCGAGGCCGAGCAGCGCGCCGATCGAGATCGCGATGCGCAGCGTGCCGCGAATGTTAACCACGCCGCGCACGGCCGAATGGCGGCGATACGGCAGCGAATGGATCCGGCGCGTGCCGGCGATCTCGCGCAGCACGCCGATCGGCAGCGCGAGCCATTCGTCGGCGACGCGAAACGCCAGCGCCGCCTGGCGCGCATCGTCGGCGCCGTGCGCGCCGGTCGCGTCGAACGCGCTGATCCGCCGGGTGGCGTCGGCCATCTCGGCGACGCCGAGCGGGCGTTCGAGCAGTTTCGCCGCGTGATACGCGTAGACCGGGCAGTTCAGGCAGCGCAGGCAGTCGCCCAGCCGCTCGCACGAGCGGTCGCCGCGTGTGCCGATCCGGTTCCAGCAATCGTCGACGCCGATCGTCGTGTCGTCAGTGGCAACGGCGTCGCGGTTCATTCTTTCCTCGGTCATCCCGATGTCGGCTCCCAACCCGTATTCTCATCATCCTGCCGAGCGCCGCGCACGCTCGAGCAGCCATTGCGCACCGGCGCCATCGCCGCCGACGTCGAGCAAGGTCGCGAGATGCGTCAGCGCTTCGTGGTGCGTCGGCCGCAGATACAGCGCCTTCCGGTAGAAGTCGCCCGCTTCCGCGACACGCCCGCACGCATCCGCGATCAGCCCGTTCAGGTAGAACGCGTCCGCGTGCGGCCCCGCGTGCGCGGAGAACCGCGCGAGCACGCGCTCGGCCTCGTCGAACGCACCCGCGTTGGCCAGCGCCTGCGCTTCCTCGAGCGTCGGTGCGGCGCCGTCGGCGAGCGATGCAGCCGGCGCGGGCACGTTGGCCGCATTGACCGCATTGACCGCATGGACCGCATTGACCGCGTTGGTCTGCGAGCCGCCGCGCATGTCGGCCAACGGCTCGAACGCCATCGGGCGCTCGGCCGGCGCGAGCGCCGCGGGCGACGGCGCACTACCGCTCCACG
>NZ_VWWG01000369.1:0-238 GCF_011753085.1 Burkholderia sp. Tr-862 | reverse complement strand
AGTGATTCTTGTGTCTTGCTGTACAAATGAGTTGAGCGCTCTGGTGTTGACTTCTCTTGCTCTGTTTACATAGTGTTCATCTTTCTTCATTGTCTACAATTCGTATCCTGATGTTTCTGTGCTGGATTTATTCGTGAATGTCTAGCTTTTTGTGTTTCTATTTTATATGTATCGCCAGTTACTGCACTTACTACTATTAGTTATTGTTTATTGTTGTTTGTGTTTGTTTTTTTTTTTC
>NZ_VWWG01000368.1:0-1435 GCF_011753085.1 Burkholderia sp. Tr-862 | reverse complement strand
TCGTGCTGGCCGCGCGCTGGCGCGGCGACGCACCGCCTGCCGGCACGCGGCCCTGATCGCGTGCGGTCCGTCATCCTTCAACCGATTCCCCAGCCGAGCGAGGACTCCATGCAGCATCGCTTCATCGATACCGTCCTGATCGTCGACGGCGCGTCGACGGCCGCCTATCTGGCGCCCGCGTTTCGCGCGTACGGCATCCGTTGCGCGCACGTGATCAGCGCCCCCGATCTGCCGGCCATCTACCGGAACCAGTTCAATCCGTCCGACTACGTCCGCCAGGTCGAGCATCGCGGCGACATCGACGCAACCCTCGCGCAGTTGAGCGACCTGCGGATCGGTGCCGTGCTGCACGGCCTCGACGCAGCGCTGGAGCTGGCCGACACGCTGGCCGAGCGGCTCGACGTGCCGTATCGCAACCCGCTCGCGACCTCGGCCGCGCGACGCGACAAGTTCGCGATGAACGAACGCATTCGCCAGGCCGGCCTGCGCGCACCGGCGCACTTCCACAGTACGTCGGTCGATGAAGCGCTCGAATGGGCACGCGCGCAGGCCACACTGCCGCTCGTGGTGAAGCCGGCGCGCAGCGCGGGCGTGGCCGGTGTGAAGATCTGCCGGACCCTCGCGCAGGTCGATGCGGCCGCGCGCGACGTGCTCGCCACCCGTTCGCTGTACAACCAGCCGAACGACGACATCGTGATCCAGAGTTATTCCGAGGGGCAGGAATACATCGTTGATTCGGTGTCGTTCGAAGGCCGCCATCGCGTGGTCAGCCTGTGGGAAGTGCACCGCGACCGCACGCATGCGCCGCGGCTCGACAAGATGCTGGTGCTGAACCATGCCGACCCGCGCTACGCGCCGCTGCTCGATTACGCGGCCAGCGTGCTCGACGCACTCGACGTGCGCTTCGGACCGACCCACCTCGAACTGTTCGATACGGCCGACGGCCCGACGATCGTCGAACTGAACGCGCGGCTGCACGGCAGCCTCGACCCGCGGCTGACCAGCGCGGTGAGCGGCGAGAACCACGTATCCGCCACCGTCGAAGCCGTGCTGCATCCGGAACGACTGTTCGGCGACGTCACCGCGCCGACGAATTTTCGCGGCTACTGCGGCCACGTGCTGCTGCTGTCGTCACGCAACGGTGTGCTCCGGCAGGATTTCACGTGGCAGGCGATCCAGGCGCTGCCGTCGTTCGTCGGTCTCAAGCAATGGATCAAGGTCGGCGACACGCTGCGCGTGACCACCGACCTGCAGACGGCGCTCGGCACGGTCGGCCTCTACAGCCCGACGTTCGAGCGGCTGCTCGAGGATTGCCGGCGCATCCGCGAAATCGAGGCCGATTTCTTCGCCGACGAACGCGCGGTTGCTCCGGCCTAGCGCGGCCGCCGCCGCGCGCCGCGGCGCCCGGGTCAGCGTGCGAGCAGCGCGCCCGCCT
>NZ_VWWG01000367.1:0-1300 GCF_011753085.1 Burkholderia sp. Tr-862 | reverse complement strand
GTCGTGCGCCGCGGCGTGGGACGGATTCGTCAAGACGGATTCTCCGTTGCGCGGCGCATGCCGCAAGGTCTTCGGAAGGCGGCACTCTAGCGCGCCGCACGCGGGCGCGGCAAGCGCGGCCGGGCGACGCACCCGACGGGGCCGGATCGGGGCGGGCTGTGGATAAGTCTGTGAAGAACTCCCCGCCTGTTCGCGCCAAATGCCCGCCGGGCGGACATCGAATCGGTCTAGAATCAATTCGTAAGGTTTAAAAATATATAAAAATCAAGGTGTTGCAAGCAATCGTCTGGATTTTTCCGCGGTTTTCCAGCGTTTTTGGCGGACGATTGCCAGAGTGTGGACACATTTCGCGCATCGCGGCGCACATGGTCGGCGCTGGACGTCGGGCGCATGTCGGACTATCGTGTCGCCGCCAGCATTCATTCGATCGCCCATGCTTTCCGACTCTCCTTTTTCCGTTCCCGGCGCCACCCGCGGCGGCGACGAAGTGATTCCCGTTTCGGCGCTCAATCGTGCGATTTCGACGATGCTCGAACGCTCGTTTCCGCTGCTGTGGATTTCGGGCGAAGTGTCGAATTTCACGCGCGCCGCGAGCGGTCACTGGTATTTCTCGATCAAGGACCAGCAGGCGCAGATGCGCTGCGTGATGTTTCGCGGTCGCGCGCAGTATGCGGAATTCACGCCGCGCGAAGGCGACCGGATCGAGGTGCGCGCGGTCGTCACGATGTACGAGCCGCGCGGCGAAGTGCAGCTCAATGTCGAGGCCGTGCGGCGCACCGGGCAAGGGCGGCTGTACGAGGCGTTCCTGCGGCTGAAGGCGCAGCTCGAGGCCGAAGGCCTGTTCGCGCCCGAGCGCAAGCGGCCGCTGCCGGCGCACCCGCGCGGGATCGGCATCGTCACGTCGCTGCAAGCCGCCGCGCTGCGCGACGTGCTGACCACGCTCGCGCGCCGCGCGCCGCACATCCCGGTGATCGTCTATCCGGCGCCCGTGCAGGGCGCGGGCTCGGCCGAGAAGCTCGTCGCGGCCGTGCAGGCCGCGAACGCGCGGCGTGAGGTCGACGTGCTGCTGGTCTGTCGCGGCGGCGGGTCGATCGAGGATCTGTGGTCGTTCAACGATGAAGCGCTCGCGCGCGCGATCGCCGCGAGCGAACTGCCGGTCGTCAGCGGCGTCGGCCACGAAACCGATTTCACGATCGCGGACTTCGCGGCCGACCTGCGCGCGCCGACGCCGACCGGCGCGGCCGAGCTCGCGAGTCCGCAGCGCGCGTTGCTGTTGCGCGAGGTCGCCGACCGGCAGCGA
>NZ_VWWG01000366.1:0-233 GCF_011753085.1 Burkholderia sp. Tr-862 | reverse complement strand
AAAAAAAAAAAAAATCCAATATGTGTTCTAAGAATGTAAACGTATCGAACAACATGGGATATGTCTCAGATCGTTCTACAGGCGTAGTTAGATAATTTGACACGCGTATTATATACATAATAGTTATTGTTTACATATATACCTAGCTGGAACACTACTGGATACGACACTGAGTAGAGCATGTGCCACATGTGTGTTATACACACTCCTCACGTAGTTTGATACTACTAATA
>NZ_VWWG01000365.1:0-1640 GCF_011753085.1 Burkholderia sp. Tr-862 | reverse complement strand
CATCTTCGGCTTCCAGAACTCGTATGCGTTCGAGGACAATCTCGGCTACATCGAAGTGTTCAAGGAACTCGGCGTGAACGTGGTGCAGCTCTGCTACAACACGCAGAACCTCGTCGGCACGGGCTCCATCAAAGGAAAACCCCCGCCGGCGAACCGGACGGGGGCTTGGATCAGAGTGCTCGCGGCGCCGCGCCAGCGCGCGGCGATTGGCCCGGCGATGCGCCGGACCGGGCGTCGTCAGTGCAGGACGACGGGCATCATCATCAGGCTGTCGAACTGTCCGAGGAATTCGTCCACTTCGTCGAGCGACGGCTCATCCTCGATCAGCTGTTTCACGTGTGCGCGGAAACGCTCGGCAAGTTCGCCGTCAATGAAGATCTCGCGCTGCGCGTTCTTGTCGACGATTTCGTATCCGCCGGCATTCATCAGATGGTGGCCGGCCTGCGGCGCAAATTCGACGACGCAGTAGTTGGGGCTGTTGTAGATCATTTGCATGGCGGCACTCCTCTTCGCAGTGGCATCTGGCCTTGTTGTCCCGTAGGTGGGGCAGGCTGTGCCGGTTTCAAGGGGCTTGCGCTGCACACCCCGTTCTCCCGTTTGCGTGGGGTGTATTGGTTAGAAGCCGATGTCTATCAAACGTTTCTTATTGTGATCCGGTGCACTGAAATAGTTGTTAAAGAGTGTCATCGGCCATTTCGGCCATCACTTTAATCGGTCGAAATTGCCGATCTGTCGGTCGTCACGGCGCGGCGGGCGTCGACGCGGGCGGTGAACCCGTGGGCGCGGACGGTTGCACGTCCGCCGGCGGCGCGGGTTGTGCCGATTGTGCCGGCTCCGCGGCGGGTGCCACGGCAGCCGGGGTGCTGGCGGGCGCATTTGTTGCGCGTGGCGTCGCGCCGTCGGCAGGTGCGCTCGGCGGGGCGAGCCGGCCGTGCCACAGCAGCTCGATCTGCGCGCCGTTCGGTTCCGATTGTACGAGCCTCGCGGGCAGCCAGTCGAGCGACGGTGCGAGCCACATGTCGATGCGGCGCGTGTCGCCCGCGCGGCGCGGCAGCCGCATGAAGTGGCGCGCGCGAACGATGCCGGTCTGCGTCTGCACGTCCTCGTCGCCGATCACCGTGATCGGCCAGGTCTCGCCGCTGTTGTTGTCGATCACGAAGAACTGTTGCGTGACGCCCGGCTTGTACGCGGACGGATTGCCGCGCACGAGCCCCGACAACTGCATCAGCATGCTGAAGCGATCCTGCACGCCGTCGGGCAGCGGCGCGTTGTTCGGCGTGCGCGTGAAGACCACCTGACGGATCTCGCGGTTGAAGATCGCGATGTCCTCGGGGCGCTTGCCGCGTTTCTCGACATATCGATCGGGCGCGACGCCGAATGCGTCGACGCGGCCTTCGCTGCGGTACGTGAACGGACCGACGAACGGCACGGGCATCGACACCGACAGGTCGTAGGTGCGTCCGTCGGTGCGCCAGTGGATCGTGCCGATCATGTTCTGCATCCCGTTGTAGAACGTATCGTATTGCAGATCGCCGGACGACGGCGCCACGAACTTCACGCCGCTCGTCGCGGGGCCCGGCGTCGCGGCACTGCTGGCGCCGCCGGCCGATGCCGCGTGCGTGCCCGATGCGCCTTCCGTA
>NZ_VWWG01000364.1:0-238 GCF_011753085.1 Burkholderia sp. Tr-862 | reverse complement strand
GTAGTGATAGACTAGTCGTCCTAGGGTATGTAGATGACTAGGTTGTGTTGACTGCTGTGTAGTATGCATATACGAGGGGTTAGTGGTAGAGTTAAGAGACAGTGTTCGGGGCACATTATGAGATGGTGTCTGCGAGTTCGGAATGTGTGGTGAGCGATGTAAACGTCTCGCAGTGGGTGTATGGTATGGGACAGTGACGGTTACTAAGGATTTTTGAGTTATAGTAGTTTTTTTTTTC
>NZ_VWWG01000363.1:0-1556 GCF_011753085.1 Burkholderia sp. Tr-862 | reverse complement strand
GCCGGACAGCGCTCGCTGTCGCTGGCGGCGGGGCGGCTGCAGCCGGGCGAGGTGCGTCAGGACCTGACGCGGCGGCTCGCGCAGCTCGGCGAGCGGCTGCCCGTGCTCGACCCGATGCAGCGTGTGAAGCTCGGGCTGCAGCTCACGCGCGCCGGCTTTCGCGAGCGCCGCGCGGTGTCGTCGATGATCGGCATCAAGCTGAGCTGCGGCGTGCTGTTCGCGGGCTTCGCGATCGTGTTCAGCCCGTACATTCCGCGTCTCGGCGAATTCTTCGTGATCCGTGCGGTGGCGATGGTCGGCGCGTTCGTGATCGGCGTGATCGTGCCCGAGTACGTGCTCGGCGCGATGATCCGGCGGCGCCGGCGCATCATCGCCGCGTGCTTTCCGGATGCGCTCGACCTGCTCGTGATCTGCACGATGGCCGGCAACAGTCTCGCATCGGGCGTGCGGCGTGTCGCCCGCGAACTCGAGCGCATTTGCCCACCGCTCGCCGACGAGCTGACGGTGTGCGCGGACGAGCTGACGCTGAGCGGGAATGTCTCCGAGGCGCTCGCGCATTTCGCGCTGCGCGTCAATTTTTCGTCGGCGCGCTCGCTGGCCACGACGCTCACGCAATCGCAGCGATTCGGCACGCCGATCACGCAGGCGCTGCGCACGCTGTCGCGCAGCGAGCGCACCGAGCAGGTCGTCGCGCTCGAGGAAAAGGCCGCGAAGCTCGCGCCGAAGATCACGGTGCCGATGATGCTGTTCATCCTGCCGACGGTCGGCCTGATCGCGGTGGGGCCGGCGGCGATCCGCCTGATCGAGGTATTCAAATGACACGATCCGTCATTCGCGCGCTGGCATTCGCGGTCGTGCTGCCGGTGCTGGCCGGCGGCTGCGCGCCGGGCATCCAGACGAGACCGGCGCTGTCGCACAAGAGCGACGACCCGCAGGCCGAATTGCGCATTGCCGACAGCGCGCTGGCCGGCGGCAACATCGAGCTCGCGTCGACGCTGTACGGGAAGGTGCTCGCGCGGCATCCCGATTCGCTCGCGGCGCAGCTGGGGCTCGGTGACGTCAACTACCGGGCCGGCGATCTGGAGCGCGCGCGGATTCTCTATGAGCAGGCACGGCAACAGGCGCCGGCGGATCTCGGGCCGCAGCTCGGGCTCGCGCGCGTCGCGTTGCGGCAGCGCCGGCTCGACGAGGCCGCACAGCGCTACCGTGAACTGCTGGCCGCGCAGCCGAACCTGCCGCTCGCGGCGCAAGGGCTCGGCACGGTGCTCGACCTGCAGGGCCGCCATGCCGACGCGCAAGCCGTGTATCGCGACGCGCTGAACGCGCATCCGGACGCGCAGGGGCTGCGCGTCGACCTCGGGCTGTCGCTCGTGCTGAGCAACCGGCCGCGCGAAGGCGTGAACGTGCTGCTCGACGTGGCCGGCTTGCCCGACGCGCCGTGGCAGGCGCGCCAGAACCTCGCGTTCGCGTACGGGGTGCTCGGCAACACCGATTCGGCGAAGAAGCTGCTGTCCGCCGACCTGCCTGCGTCGGCGGTGGCCGACAACCTGCGCTTC
>NZ_VWWG01000362.1:0-1756 GCF_011753085.1 Burkholderia sp. Tr-862 | reverse complement strand
GTCTGCAGTTGCTGGCGCAGCGGCAGAAAGCCCTGCGGCGTACCGAAGCCGAGCATCTGAGCTCCGGACTGGCGCCCGAGCGCGCGCAGCGAGCCGGTGATCAGCTCGCCGTCGAGCCAGCGGCCCGAACTGCTCGTTGAGCGCCCAGTACGCGAATTCGACCGCCTGCAGCGTCGCGTGCCCCCAGTCCTGCTCGGGATTCTGCTGCGAATGCGCGTGCTTGAACGCGTAGCGGTTCGGGAAGCGGCTGTTGAACGCGGCCAGGTCGCCGCTCGTCACGTTCGCGGTAAAAAGGCTGGCATTGCCGGCGAGCACCGCGTTGGCGAGCGTGCCGTCGATCAGCGTGATCGTGTCGGAGCCGAGCTCGTGCGCGCCGTTGCCGCCGCCCTTGTCGTTGTACGCGACCGCGCAGCCGCGCTTGAGGCCCCACTCGCCGGCCGCCGAAATCGCGCCGTACACGCCGCGCGAACCCGACGACGTCGCGGTGACGATGCACGGCTGAGCGGGATCGAAGCTGGCGGGCACCTGCACGAGCAGCGTCACGTTCTTGCGGCCGCTGCCGTCGTCGGAGTACGCGAGATATTCGGTGCCGGGGATCTTGCCTTCGCCGAGCGTGGCGTTGCCGTCGAGGTCGACGTTCGGCCCCCAGAAGCGGCCGTAGCCGCCGTTCGCGCTCATGTCGACGAGCGCGCGGTAATTCGACCAGATCGCGAGCCGGCGCAGCTCGGCGCTCGTCGGCCGGGATGGATTCGCGAACGCGGGCGCCGTGGAGGCGAGGCCCGTCTTGCCGAGGCCGGCTGTCAGCAGATCGTCGCTCGTGCCGTCATAGGCGGTCGTGCGCACGCTGCCGGACACGAAACCGGGCAACCGGTTGCGCTCGCCCGAATCGGCGTCGTTGCAGGCGCTGAGTAATGTAAGCGCGGCCAGCGCCGCGCCGAGAAGAATCCGAGTGCCCCACCCGTGCGTCGTCATTGCCGCCCCCTCTCATTATCGATATCGCTGTCGGTGCGCCGCTGCGTCGTGCGCGGCTCGCGGCCTGTCGGGAAAACACCGGGCCGCCCCTGGTTTTCCGCCCCGAAGGCAGTCCCCTTGGGAGATGCTCCCCCAGGGGGGGCTGGCGCGCAGCGACAGGCTGGGGCAGGCTGCGGCGCAAACGGGCCCCGGCATGCCGGGGCCCGCCTGAAAGCGGGCGCGTGCGGCGCTGGCGCGCCGCCCGCCCGGCGTTACTGCTGCTGAACCGTCAGCTTGTTCGAGACCGACGTCACGCCATTCACGCCCTTCGCCGCCTCTTCCGCCTTGTCGATCTGGGCCTGGTCGGGCACCGTGCCCTCCAGCGTGATCGCGCCGCCCTTCGAACGCACGACGATGTTCGCCACGTCGATGCCGCCTGCCTTCGTGATTGCCTTGCGCACCGCGTAGCCGAGCTTGCGGTTCGCCTTCTTCGCGGTCTTGGCCGCCGCCTTCGGCGAGCTCGCTGCCGCGGCCGGCGCTTCGGTGGCCGCCGTATCGCTGGACTGCGCGTACACGCTGCCCGTCAGACAGGCCGCCACGGCTGCAACACCCAACGCTCTCAACACGATCGACTTCATGCTATCTCCTTGTAACTCCGGAACGGCCGTGCACAGTACGGCCGGATACCCCCAATGGCAGCCGGCCCGCGCGCGAACGGGCGGGACGGCCGATGATTTCCACGGCGATGCGAGAGAGGCGACACGGGCCGGCAGCCGGCGCGCGCGAATGCGGGCCGGCCGGGCCA
>NZ_VWWG01000361.1:0-1868 GCF_011753085.1 Burkholderia sp. Tr-862 | reverse complement strand
TTTTTTGTAAAGGACACCCGCCCCCCCGGACTCCAACCAGGCGAAGCCCCTCTTTCCCTCCACGACGCTCTTCCGATCTCTCGCCGGACCGTCGCGCTCGATCGCCTCGTCGCCGATGCGGCGCGCCCAGTCGGCGACGGCCGGATGCGTGTCGGCGAGCGTGCGCGTCAGGCCGAACATGTCCGCGAGATTCATCGCCTCGTCGAGCCGCGCACGGCCGTCGTGCCCCGACTGTTCGAGCGCGAACGCGCCGAGCGCCATGATCTCGATGCGCGCGCCCCCCATGCTCATCTCCCGGGCCAGCACGGCCGCTTCGTCGAGCGCCGCGCAGGCATCGTCCCAGCGGCGCGCGGCAAGCGCGGCGCCCGCATGCGCGATCGCCTGCAGCAGCACGACGGGGCGCCGCCACAGCGGGCCATGCGACGGAAACTCGGCCGCGGCGATCGCATCGATCCGCTCGACGAGCGCATGGCAGGTCGCCTCGCGATAGCGCGCCGCGTGAATGCGCACCTGCTCGGCGAGACTCGCCACCGACAGCCGCGGCAGCCGGCGCGCGACGCCCATCGCGTCGAGCGCCTCGAGCAGGTCGATCGCGCGATGCTCGACGCCGCGCAGCAGCGCGATGCGCGCGGCCGTCCGATAGCCGAGCAGCACGGTGTCGGGTGTGCCCGCGTGCTCGAGCACGTCGAGCCGGTTCGCGAGCAGCGCGGCGGCCTGGTCGACGCGATCGGCCTCGTATGCGATCGCCGCGCACATCGCCGCGAGCATGCAGGTCAGCGGATGGCGGCGCCCGAGGTCGGCTTCCGCGCGCGCGAGTGCCGGCGACAACGCGTCGTCCGCGAGCCGGATCTGGCCTTCGCACAGGTAGCTCAGGCCGGTGATCAGCTCGCCCCAGCGCGCGACGTAGCCGAACCCGGCAGCCGTCCCGCCGCGCGGCGCGGCCTGCTGGTAGCGGCGCGCCTGGGCCGGTTCGCCGACGATGATCGCGCGTGCCGACAGGCGGTTCGCATGCATCTGCGCGAGCCACGTCGCCGCGGGCGGCGTGAAGTCGGCCCACGGCTCGAACAGCTCGACGAAACGGTCGATTTCGTCCGCGTAATAAGCCGCCGCGCTCAGAATCAGCGCACATTCGTAGCGCATCGCGGCCGGCGTGGCGGCATCGGCGAGGATGCCGGCGATCTGGCGCTGCGCCTCGACATGACGCTCGCCCAGCGCCAGCGCCCACGCGACCGCGATCCGCAGCGTCGGACGCTTGTCGAGCTCCGCATCGGGCAGCAGCGCGAGCCAGTCGAGCACGTCGTTGATTCGGCCCTGCTTGATCGCATCCTCGAGACAGCGCTGCGCGAGCGCGTACGCGGTCTCGACCTGGCCAGCCGCATACGCATGACGCGCGGCTTCCTCCGTCATCCCGTGCGCATCGAGCCAGGCGGCCGCGCGTCCATGCAGGACGCTGCGCTCTGCGGCCAGCCCCGCCGCCAGCCGGTCGCGCAGCGTATCGCGCACCAGCGGGTGCAGCCGGCACCAGTCGGAGTCGTCCGACGCGATGAACAGCGGCGTATCGCGCGCGAGCCGCGCGAGCCGGTCGGGCGCATCCGCGTCGTCGAGCAACGCGGCGCACAGCGACGGATGCAGGCGGTCGGCGATGCTCGTGCGCGTCAGGAACGCGGTGTCGTCGGCGGACAGGTTCGCGAGCAGCAGCTCGACGAGCCGGTCGCGGGTGCCGTCCATGCGCGCGGCGAGCGCGTCGACGGCCCATCAATGACCGCTTTTCTTGGTTATCTAACTGCTTTGCGGGTGGACTTAAAGTCGGTAGACGCTTCTCCGCAGTGTACGTGTTTGATTGTATGTGGCAATGAAATTACCCAGAT
>NZ_VWWG01000360.1:0-1764 GCF_011753085.1 Burkholderia sp. Tr-862 | reverse complement strand
GGGCATCCGCACCGGCGGCGGCCGGCGCGGCCGCGCTACCGCCGGATCCGGACGCGTCGCCGACCAGCTTGCCGTCGGTCGGCGTCGCCGGCAGCGGCTTCACGTCCTTCGCGTTGCCTTCGGTGACCACCGGCTTGGTCGCGGCTTCGGTCAGGAAGTCGATCACGCGCATCAGCGCTTCGGGCGGCGACTGGCGCTTCACCTGCGTATGGATCGAGTATTTCGCGCGCGTGTCGGTGCTGCGCGTCTGCTCTGCCTTGTGCGACACGCGCCCCGACACGCTCACGCTGATCGGCCCCCAGCCGAACTTCGCCTGGAATTCGCCGCCGGCCTCGGTCGACGACGACGACTTCTCCGACTGCGTGATCTCCATCTCGAAGTCGATCGTGCCTTCCTCGATCGCGATGATCGGGTGGACGATCGCCGCGAGCAGCGGGATGCGCATGGTCTTCTGCACGACGCCTTTCGACACGCCGCTTTCGTCCACCAGCGTCTCGTCGTAGTCGAACTGGACGGCCACGGCCTTGCCGCCCTGGATGCAGACCTGCATCAGGAAATCCGCGTAGCTCTTCGCGGCCTGCGTCTGCGCGCTGATCATCGCTTTTAACGGGCCGGCGATCATTTGGTCCATGGGTAAAGCGTTAATGACTGAGCCGATGAAATTCGCGTCCATGAATAAACTCCTCTTCGTGTCGAAGACAACGGAAATTCGCTGTCGTTATTCACGTTAGGAAATTAAAAACGGTTACCCAATATGACGTCCGTCACGGCCGGCGGCCCGGGCCGGCCCGCGACGGGCATCGGCGCGCGTGGCGGGGCCCGGCGCGGACGAATTAGGCCATTCGTCACGGAGCGACGGGCCTAGTGCGCGGTGCGTGAAACAGCGGTAAAAAAACGCCGGGTAGGGAAGTAAAAAAAACAAACCGAGCAGCCCGATTTCGAGGAAACCGCGCAATGAACGTTCTAATGATCGATAGCCCGCCGTTATTCGTCGCGGGTGTGGCGGACGTACTGTGTAAACGCGATGTCAACTGGCATGTGTGGTCGGCTCGCTGTCCGGAGGACGTCTTGCGCCTGCGCGATGCGTTGCTACCCGAGACGGTGGAGGCAATCACGATCGAATGCGACGAGCACGCCGCGCGGCCGAGCTGGCCGAACGTGCTGCACGAGACGTTCGCCGGCGCGCCGTGGCTGTGCGTGGCGACGGCCGTGTGCCGCCGCACCATTGCCGATGCGCTGCTGGCGGGGGCGGCCGGCATCATCGACCGGCACGCGAGCGCCGACGAGTTCGCGGATGCGCTCGGCCGGGTGGCGGCCGGTGCGATCTACGTGCCGCCGAACGACGGCGGCGCGACGCAGGCGCGCCCGGGCGGCCAGCCAGCCGGCGACGATCGCGCGTTCGAGCGCCTCACGCCGCGTCAGCGCGACGTGCTGCGCCTGTTGGCCGAAGGCAAGTCGAACAAGCAGATCTGCCGCGTGCTGAACGTCGCTGAAGGCACGATCAAGAACCACCTGTATGCGCTGTTTCGCCAGATCGGCGTGAGCAACCGGACCGAGGCCGCATTGTGGCTCGCACGCCACGTGTCGTCCGATTCAGCCGGCTTCCCGTTTGCGCCGGCCTGCCATGCGCCCGGCTGATGCGTGTGACGGGCGCACCGGCCGGGCCGGCGCGCGAGTTCGGCGTCGCGCTATTGCCGGGGCGCGTCGGGCGGGAGCGGATCGTCCGTGGCCGACGGGACGGGATGGGCCGCGAGCATCGCGCGA
>NZ_VWWG01000359.1:0-1589 GCF_011753085.1 Burkholderia sp. Tr-862 | reverse complement strand
GCCCGAACTGCGGGCGCGGCTTCGACTGCGGCGCCCGTACCCAGCCGTTCGACTGTTGGTGCGCGCCGATGCCGGTCGTGCCCGGCGGCGCGCCGCCGGCGGCCGGCACGCGCTGCCGGTGCCCCGAGTGCCTCGCCGACGAGATCGCTCAGCGCATGGCCGGTGCGGCCGACTAACGGCGCAGGCTCGTACAACCGGCCGAGACGCCGGCTTGTCCGGCCGTCCGGCCGTCCAGTCGTGCATTCGTGCGTGCGTACGTCCGCCACGATCCGGCCCCCGGTAGAGGCGCCGCGCGCTAAACGGGTAAACTGCTCGGATGCAACGAATCACCACCACCGGGCGCGTCAACCTCAGTCACCTGTTCTGGCTGCGCAATCTCGCGATCATCGGCCAGCTCGTGACGATCGGCGTCGTGCAGACCTATTTCGGCGTGCATCTGCCGTTGCCGGCGATGCTGATGGTCATTGCGCTCGAAATCGTTTTCAACGCGCTGACCTGGGTGCGCGTGCTGCGCGCGCGGCCCGAGACCGATTTCGAGCTGCTCGGCCAGCTGTGGGTCGACCTCGGTGCGCTGTCGGCGCTGCTGTTCCTGTCGGGCGGCACGACCAACCCGTTCGTGTCGCTGTACCTGCCGTCGCTCGCGATCGCGGCGGCCGTGCTGCCGTGGCACCTGATGATCTGGCTCGCGGCGTTCGCGGTCGCTTGCTACGCGGCGCTCGGCTTCGATTCGGTGCCGCTCAACATGGATAACCCGGCGAACCTGTTCGACTACTACCGCACCGGGATGTGGGTGAACTTCATGGTCAGCGTCGGGCTGATCGCGTGGTTCGTCGCGCGCATGTCGAACGCGCTGCGCCAGCGCGATTCGGCGCTCGGCGAAGCGCAGGCGCACCTGCTGCGCGACGAGCGCGCGGTCGCGCTCGGCGTGCAGGCCGCGACCGTCGCACACGAGATGGGCACGCCGCTGTCGACGATCGCGATGCTCGCGGAGGAGTTGCGCGACGCGGCACGCGCCGATCCGGGGCTGGCGCGCTATGAGGCCGACCTGAAGGTGCTGGAAGAGCAGATGACGCTCTGCACGTCGGCGCTCGCGCGCCTGCGCAGCCGCGCGAGCGCGCCGGCGAGCCGCCAGCCGGTGGACGACTGGCTCGATACCTTCGTCGAGCACTGGCGCCTGCGGCATCCGCACGTGCAGTTCGAATTGCTTGGTGCCCGCCCGTCGGGCGTCGCGCTCGACGACACGGTCGCGGCCGGCCAGATCCTGACGATCCTGCTCGACAACGCCGCGCGGGCGAGCCCGCATCGCGTGACGCTGGCCGCGAAGCTCGCGCACAACGAGCGGGCGGCCGACCAGATCGAATTCGAAGTACGCGACGACGGCCCGGGCATTCCGGCCGCGTTGCGCGAATCGCTCGGCGCGATGCCGGTCGACAGCACGCAGGGCGGACACGGAGTCGGCCTGTACCTCGCGTTCAGCGCGGCCGTGCGCCTGGGCGGCGAGATCGAGCTGTCCGATGTCACGCCGCGCGCGGCGGGCGGCAACGGGCGCGCTGCTGGCGGCGCGAATGGTCACGCCGCTGCTGCGTCGA
>NZ_VWWG01000358.1:0-240 GCF_011753085.1 Burkholderia sp. Tr-862 | reverse complement strand
GAGCATTAAAAAAAAAAAAAAAAAAAAAAAAGAAAAATATCATGTGTAAGTACAACCACTAAATAATGTCGCACTTATCCCATAGTACCATACGTCACAATACTCCCCCTTATACCAAAATCGCATATGTACGCATCTCCCTGTATTCATCTCCTCACGACATCCACTTATACGATCTACATTGTACGATGCACACAATTTACCGCTCATATTCCTGACATACTGTTCTCACGAAACTCT
>NZ_VWWG01000357.1:0-1798 GCF_011753085.1 Burkholderia sp. Tr-862 | reverse complement strand
GAAGCCGGCGCGGAAGTCGTCGCGCGGCAGGTCGGGCTCTACGCGGCGCTCGCCGGCGCCGACTGGCTGATCACCGGCGAAGGCCGCTCCGACGTGCAGACGCTGCACGGCAAGGCGCCGTTCATCGCCTGCCGTCACGCGCAGGCCGCGGGCGTTCCCGCGTCGCTGCTGTCGGGCGCCGTCGACCCGGCCGCGCTGCCGCGCCTGTCCGAACACTTCGCCGGCTGCTTCTCGCCGGCACCCGGGCCGATCACGCTCGACGTCGCGATCCGCGACGCGGCGAATCTGCTCGCGAACGAAGCGGAGCAGTTGACACGGCTGAAGTACGGCGCACACTGACCGTTGACCCGAGCGCGCGATACAGGAACAATCGGGCCCGCCCTTTTTCTTCAGGATTCGACATGAAAGGCCGTCAAGCCGGGCTCGATCAGTTTCTGACCTATCGCCTCCATGCGCTCGCGAAGCGATCCGACCGCGGGATCGCCGACGTGTACCGGCACAAGCTGGACATCTCGCTGCCCGAGGCGCGCGTGATCGCCGCCGTCGGCGCGTTCGGTCCGTTTTCGATCATGGATCTCGCACGCCACACCAATCTCGACAAAAGCCAGGCGAGCCGCGCGGCGGAAGCGCTGCTGCGCCAGGGGCTGCTCGAGCGCAGCGCGAGCGAGGACGACGGCCGGATCGTGCTGATCGCGCTGACGACCGACGGTCGCGCGCTGCATCGCCGGATCATGCCGATCGTGCGCAAGTGGAATGAAGGCTTGCTCGCATGCCTGTCCGACAACGAGCGCCAGACGTTCGAGCGGCTGCTCGACAAGGTGGTCGCGCACGCGGTCGAACGCGACGAGTGAGTCGCCCGGCCGGCGCGATGCGTGCCCGACGCGCGTTGCGAATGTGTGGCACATGCACGGGAATCGCCACGCTGGCCGCGCAGAGGCGTCACGAGCGATCCAGCGCGCGCCGCTTTATTCAGACGAATACCGCAGATCGGCCCAGTCGCGTGAATCGCGCGAGCGCACGGGCGGCGCGGTTTCCCCTGCCAGGCACGTATCGAACGGCTGCTCGTTCTTCATCAGGCCACGCCATCGCCGCAGCGCTCCCCTTGCGCTATAGCCCGCTGTTCGCCGCGCGCTGACGCAGCAACCCCAGCACCGCGTCGCAATACGGCGTCGGCACGTCGAGCTTGCGCCCCAGTTCCGGGAACACGCCGAGGATCGGCCCGATCTCGAGCGGTCGCCCGGCCTCGAAATCCTGCAGCATCGACGTCTTGAACGCGCCGAGCTTGCGCGTCACGGCGATCCGCTCCGGCCCGCCCATCCCCGCATCGAGGCCAAGCTTCGCGCCGATCGCGGCCGCCTCCTCCATCATCCGCAACGCGAGATCCCGCGTGAACGGATCGTCGAGCAGTTGCTCGGCGGTCGAACCCGTAAGCGCGCTCAACGGATTCATGTTCATGTTGCCCCACAGCTTCGCCCAGATCTCGGTGCGGATCGCCGGCGTCGATTCGACGTCGAAGCCGCCCGCGGCGAGCGCCGCCGCGAATCGCGCGGTCGGCGCGTCGAGCCGCGCATCGGGCGAGCCGATGATCAGGCGGTTGCCGCGGCCGCGGCGCACGACACCCGGCGCATCGGTACTCGACGACAGGTGCACGACGCAGCCGATCGCCTGCTCGGGCGGCAGCGCCGCCGAGACCGCACCGTCCGGGTCGACCGCGTCGAGCCGCACGCCGTCGAGCGGGCCCGCGAGCCCGTGCGTGAACCACCACGGCAGCCCGTTCATCGCGGCGACGATCACCGTA
>NZ_VWWG01000033.1:0-53133 GCF_011753085.1 Burkholderia sp. Tr-862 | reverse complement strand
GGTCCTGAAATAGATGTCGACGAAATTCACGCCGACGGCGGTCTGGCAAATCCGCACCTCGCCGTCGCCGGGCGGCCCGACGGGCGCATCGACGCGGCGCAGCACGCCGGCGTCGCCGTAGCGGTCGATCCCGATCCGGGCGGCGGTGACAACTTGGGTCATGACGTTCCTCGCAATCGAATGAAGTGACACGATCATCCCATCGTGCATAATCGAGCGAAATTCCCGTTACGCGCTCATCTACTGTGCAAAATTCGACCGATCCGACGCCAGCCTCTCCGCTGCCAATGAGCTGGGACGACCTCCGCTATTTCCTCGCGGTGATGCGCGGCGGCAGCCTGTCGGCCGCCGCGAGGGCACTGCAGGTCCAGCATTCGACGGTCGCTCGGCGCATCGACGCGCTGGAATCCGCGCTCGGCATCCGGCTGTTCGACCGGCTGCCGCGCGGCTGGCCGCCGACCGACGAAGGGCTGCATCTCGCCGAGCACGCGGCCCGCGTCGAGGCCGACGTGCATGCGTTCGCGCGCGCCGCGCAGGGCGCGGCGGCGCTCGACGGCGTCGTGCGCGTGTCGGCGTCGCCGGTATTTGCGAGCCACTTTCTCGCGCCGCGACTCGCCCGCGCGCAACGCGCGTGGCCCGCGCTGCGGATCGACCTGATGGGCGAGATGCACGCGGCCAACCTGTACGCACGCGAAGCCGACCTCGCGGTGCGCCTGTCGCGACCGAGCGAGCCGGGGCTGGCCGCGCGCCGGCTCGGCACGATGCGCTTCGCGCTGTGCGCGTCGCCCGAGCGGGCCGCCGAGCCGTCCGACACCTGGGCATTCCTCGGCTACGACGACGCACTCGCGCAGATGCCGCAACAGCAGTGGCTCGAACGCTTCGCGGCCGGCCGCCGCTTCGCGTTCGTCGCCAACGATCTGGCCGCGCTGCATCGTGCGTGCGTGGCCGGCGCGGGAATCGCGTTGCTGCCGCGCTTTCTCGTCGACGCACCGGTAACGGACGCGAGCGCGGGCACGCCGGCCTCGGCCGATCCGTCGCTGCCGGCCACCGCGGCGCTCGTCGAACTGACGTCGGCGCCTCGTTGCGATGTCGAGCGCGAGATCTGGCTCGTCGTCCACCCGGACGTGCGGCGCTCGCCGCGCGTGCAGCGCGTCGCGGACGCGATCGCCGACGCGGTGCGCGATGCGGAAGGCCACCTGTAGACCGGTACGCCCGGCATGGCAAGCGCGCGACGCTGCCGATGCCTTTACCGCACCGCCCGGCGGCCGGCATAGTAACGGTTTCGTCCGCCTGCTCCGCCATCATGCCCGCTGCTGCCGCCTGCGTCGTCCGCGACGCGACCGAGTCCGATCTCGCCGCCATTCACGCGATCTATGCGCACCACGTGCGCCACAGCGTCGCGTCGTTCGAGGAGACGCCGCCCGACGTCGACGAACTGCGCGCGCGCCGCGACGCGGTGCTGCGTCACGGGTTGCCCTATC
Organism: Burkholderia sp. Tr-862; assembly: GCF_011753085.1. Taxonomy (NCBI): domain Bacteria; kingdom Pseudomonadati; phylum Pseudomonadota; class Betaproteobacteria; order Burkholderiales; family Burkholderiaceae; genus Burkholderia; species Burkholderia sp. Tr-862. The sequence continues at coordinate 51,652 of NZ_VWWG01000033.1, read as the reverse complement.
TCGTCGCGGAATGCGACGGCCGCATCGCCGGCTACGCGTATGCGACGCCGTATCGCACGCGCAGCGCATACCGCCACACGATCGAGGACTCGATCTACATCGACGACGCACAGCGCGGCCGCGGCATCGGCCGCGCGCTGCTCGCGGCGCTGATCGCACGGTGCGAGACCGGCCCGTGGCGGCAGATGATCGCTGTGATCGCCGACGGCGGCACCGGCGGCTCGACGTCGCTGCACCGCGCATTCGGTTTCGAGCCGGCGGGCGTGCTGAAGGCGGTCGGTTTCAAGCACGGCCGCTGGATCGATACCACGCTGATGCAGCGCGCGCTCGGCGACGGCGCACGCACGCTCCCCGCCTCGCCCGAGCCTGTCGCGTCGCGCTAGAATGGCCGCATGTCAAAACAGACTCCCACCATGCCGGACGAGGCCGCCGCGAATTCCCGCAACGAGTACACGGTCGACGAACTCGCGCGCGTGTCCGACACGACCGTGCGCAACGTTCGTGCGTATCAGGATCGCGGGCTGCTCGCGCCGCCCGAGAAGCGCGGGCGCGTCGGCATCTACGACGACACGCACGTCGCCCGCCTGAAGCTGATCAACCATCTGCTCGCACGCGGCTACACGCTGTCGAACATCCAGGATCTGATCAAGGCGATCGACGAAGGTCACGACCTGCGCTCGATCCTCGGCCTGGAAAACGCGATCGGGGGCCGCTGGTCGCACGAACTGCCGAAAACCTATTCGCTTGCCGCCCTCGCGCAGATGTTCGGCCCGCAGACGGCGTCGCAACTGTCGCGCGTGACCGAACTCGGGCTGCTCGAACGGCACGGCCTGTCGTTCGTCGCGAAAAGCCCCGCGCTGCTCGAGGCAGCGGCCGCGATGACGAAGGAAGGCATCCCGCCGCGCGAACTGCTCGACGTGATCAGCCTCGCGCGGCCGCACTTCGACGCAATCGCGCGGCTGCTCGTCGATCTCGTCGTGAAGCGGCTCGACCGCTACGACGAAGGCACGCTGCCGCCGGTGACCGACGTGCCTGCGCTCGTCGATGCGATCTGGCGCCTGCGCCCGCTCGCGGCCGTGTTCGTCGAAGGCGAGACGAACCGTGCGCTCGAGAACGCGGCAAGCGCCTATCTCGGCGGGCGCGTCGCGACGATCCTCGACAAGAAGCTCAGCGACGAGGCGGCGCGGCAATCCGGCGCGACCGATACCGATCCGCAAGGCGACGGCGACAAAGCATAGGGCCGTCGCCGTCATATTCATATCGGCAATGCTTCGTTTGCGGGCGCGATCGCCCATGCGACGATTCTTCCAACCGGGCGGCACCGGCCGCTCGCCAGAAGACGTTTCGCATGGAGTTCGTTCGATGATTCGTTTCACCCGCTGGATCACCCGCACCGCCGCCGTCGCGCTCGTTGCGCTCTCCGCCACGTCGACCTTTGCGCAGGGCGGCGCCGACAAGGTCGTGCGCATCGGCTACCAGAAGGCCGGCCTGCTGTCGATCATCAAGGCACAAGGCTCGCTCGAAGCGCGGCTCAAGCCGCTCGGCTATGGCGTGCAGTGGTTTGAATTCCCCGCCGGCCCGCAACTGCTCGAAGCGCTGAACGCGAACAGCATCGACTTCGGCTATACGGGCGCGCCGCCGCCGGTGTTCGCGCAGGCGGCCGGCGTGCGGTTCGTCTATGTCGGCGCGGAGCCGCCGGCCCCGCACAACGAAGCCGTGTTGGTGAAGGCCGATTCGCCGATCCGTTCGGTCGCCGAGCTGCGCGGCAAGAAGGTCGCGCTGCAGAAAGGCTCGAGCGCGAACTACCTGCTGCTCGAAGCGCTGAAGAAGGCCGGCGTGCGCTATGACGAAATCCACCCCGTGTATCTCCCGCCGGCCGACGCGCGCGCGGCGTTCGAGAGCGGCAACGTCGACGCGTGGGTCGTATGGGATCCGTACTATGCGGCCGCGCAGAATGCGCTGAAGGTGCGCACGCTGTCCGACTATACGGGGCTCGCGGCGACCAACAACTTCTATGAAGCGACGCGCGACTTCGCGCAGCAGCATCCGGACGTGGTCGGCGCGATCCTGAAACAGGCGCGCGAAACGGGCCAGTGGGTCAACGGGCATCCGGCCGACACGGCCGCGCTGCTCGCGCCGAAGGTCGGCCTGCCGCAACCGCTCGTCGAGACGTGGATCAAGCGCGTGCCGTTCGGCGCGGTGCCGCTCGACGACCGGATTGTCGCGGCGCAGCAGCGGGTTGCCGATGCGTTCTATACGGCGAAGTTGATTCCGCAAAAGCTGAGCGTCGCGGAGAATGCGTGGATCGACACGAACGTGGCGAGTGCGCTCGCGGCGAAGTAACGCCAACGCACTCGAACGAGGCCGACGGACACCCTGCCCGTCGGCCTTTTCTGTCTTCTCGAATTTGCGGGAAACGCGGGAGGACCTGCCACGGGTTCCCTGCCCCGACCGCTGCCGCCGCTACCCTCGCGTCTAATCAAGATAGGGCGCCAAGACGCCCTCGATCCAGTCCATGAAGGCCCGCACGCGCGGCGACAGATTGCGCCGATGGGCCACCACGAGCGACGCCGCGAGCGGCTCGGGACGCAGGTCGGGCAGAACCTCGACCAGCGCGCCGCTTTCAATGTGATGCGCGAGCGCCGAATATCCCGCCTGGATCAACCCGATGCCGGCAAGCCCGGCCGCGTGATAGGTCTGGACGCTGTTGACCTGCATCGCGCTGGGCAACGGCAGCGACGCATAGCCGTCGCCATTCGGATATTCCCATCCGGGATGCCGGGCGCCGAGCGTCAGCGTGTAGTGGACCATCCGGTGCCCCTGGCTGCGCAGATCGTCGAGCGTGCGCGGTATGCCGTGCCGTGCCAGATAGGCCGGGCTCGCCGCATTCGTCATGCGCAGCTTGCCCAGCGGGCGGGCAATCAACGTGTCGTCGGTAATCGGACCCAGCCGGATCACGCAATCGAACCCTTCCTGCACGAGATCGACGCGCCGATCGGTGCTCGACAGTTCCAGTTCGAGCTCGGGATGCGCGGCCATCAGTTGCGGCAGTGCCGGAACCACGACGCTGCGTGCCAGCTCGGTCGGCATGTCGACGCGCAACCTTCCGCGCAGGCGTGTGCCGTTGCCCGAGAACATCGATTGCAATTCCTGCACTTCGGCCAGCAGGTCCCGGGCGCGGGAATAGAAGGCGCGGCCGTCCTCTGTCAACTGCACGCTCCTTGTGGTCCGATGCAGGAGCGCAACCCCCACGTCGCGCTCGAGCTTGCGGATTACCATCGACACACGTCCTTTCTGGATGCCCAGGCTTTCGGCCGCCCGCGTGAAGCTCGTCATTTCGGCGACACGGGCAAAGATCAAGAGCGCGTCGAGGTTTTGCATTGTTCACCCTGGAAGTAACAGCACGTTCAATCGGTCATCATTTATAACCCGGTTGCGACTCAGTAGAGTGCTTTCCCATGTCGTCGCCCGACGACAACCTGAACGAAAGGGAGCCATCATGACGCAACACACTTCTTCGGTTAAAGCGGTCGTTGTCTACCACTCCGGCTACGGGCATACCGAACGTATGGCAGCGGCAGTCGCCGAGGGTGCCGGCGCCGAACTCGTCGCAATCGACGCGGACGGAAATATTCCAGCGCACGCGTGGGACACGCTTGCGAGCGCCGATGCGATCCTGTTCGGCTCGCCGACCTATATGGGCGGCCCCAGCTGGCAGTTCAAGAAATTCGCCGATGCATCGTCTAAGGTCTGGTTCGACGCCGGGTGGCGCGACAAGATTTTTGGCGGCTTTACCAACAGCGCGAGCATTAACGGCGACAAGCTCAATACGCTCGAATACTTCGTTCTGCTCGCCGGCCAGCACGGCGGGATCTGGGCGAGCATGGACATCAAGCCGGCGAACGTGAAAGCCTCGATGCGTGACGACCTGAATCGCATGGGCTCCTATATCGCGCCGATGGCGCAGACGCCGGCCGACGCGTCGCCCGACGAGATGTCGTCAGGGGATCTCGAGACGGCACGCCGGTATGGCGCACGCGTCGCAACGATCGCCGGACAGTTTCGGGCAGGACGCGCTCGAATCGGCTGAAATCCGGGGGTGCGGGGCAAGCCGGCCTGCATGCCTTCGAGCTGTGCCGCGGTATGATGGCGGTACCTGCGCGCCACGCCGGATCGGGCGCGCAGCCATTCGGGGTCGCATCGTTGCGTCCGCCAACCGGACCGTCCAATGAAACAGTTACAACATAACGATTGACGGCCGCACTGGCGGCGCGTAGTGTGTCGCCAGAAGTTCAAGAAGTTCGATTGCTGTTCATCAATTGTCGCTACCCAGCGATATTCGTTGTCCTCTCCCTCCTTGACGCTTCAAACGCTCTCTCGTAGAGCAAATCTTTCTATTTTTTTCATCAAGGATTCTTCATGGATACCGGTATCGTCAAGTGGTTCAACGACAGCAAAGGCTTTGGCTTCATCACCCCGGACAACGGCGGCGACGACCTGTTCGCGCATTTCTCGGAAATTCGCGCCGACGGTTTCAAGACGCTGGCTGAAAACCAGAAGGTGAGCTTCGAAACGAAGCAAGGCCCGAAGGGTCTGCAAGCGGCCAACATCAAGCCGCTGTAAGGTTTGAAGGACCCGGCCTCCCGTAACGGACGCCGGGTTGCAGCGACATCCTCGCGGAGCTTCGACTCCCAAAGTTGGCGCGACTGCTCTTAGCTGCATCTGATTGACCAGCAGCTTGCCGAGCGCCACACGCCTCGTTGCACTTCATTCTCCCCTCTGGCTGCAAGGCCCCTTTTCCGCTTTTCGACTGCTTCAGATTCAGCTCGCAATGGCTTTGAATCGGCGCATCCGTGCACATTTCGCACGGCACGCGCGCACTCGAACATTATTAAAATTAAAACGCAAATGCAAAACCAACGAATTCAACAGTACAACGGCTATGCCGTTCAACCCTCGGCACATCGTTTGCCCGACGGTAGTTTTTCATCCAACCTGCTGCTCGAACGCGCCGAAGGCCGCTACCAGTTCTATTCGCTCGATTACTTCGTGAGCGAAGAGCAAGCGCTGCAGCATTCCAGCCGCTGGGCACGCAACTGGATCGACACGCGCGGCTAAAGCCAACGACCGGCCATCGTTCCAGCGACGCGCCGGCAGCCTGCGCCGGCCCGCTTTACTTCAACGCACCCGCCACCTTCTTCTGTCGCCACAGACACAGCAGATCGCACGCGACATGCGCGGCCGCGATCGCGGTGATGTCCGCGTGATCGTAGGCGGGCGCCACCTCCACGACATCCGCCCCGATCAGGTTCACCGCACCGAGCCCGCGCACGATCGCGAGCGCCTGCGCTGACGACAACCCGCCCGCGACCGGCGTGCCCGTACCGGGCGCGAACGCCGGATCGAGGCAATCGATGTCGAACGTCAGGTACGCGGGCCGCGCACCGACGATATCGACGATCCGCTCGACCGCCGCGCGCGAGCCGTGGTCGTGCACCCATGCGGCATCGAGCCGCTCGATCCCGAGAAAGTCGTCGTTCCACGTACGGATACCGACCTGCACCGACGTCGCGGGATCGATCAGCCCTTCCTTCACGGCCCTGTAGAACATCGTGCCGTGATTGAGGCTGTCCGGTTCGTCATCGGCCCACGTATCGCAGTGCGCGTCGAAATGAATCAGCGACAGCGGCTTGCCGTAGCGCTCCGCGTGCGCGACCAGCAGCGGATACGTGATGTAGTGGTCGCCGCCGAGCGTCAGCATCTTCACGCCCGAGCGCAGGATCGTGCGCGCATGCTCGACGATCGCCGGCTTGATCGACAGCGGATTGTGCGCGTCGAACCAGCAGTCGCCATAGTCGACGGCCGCGAGATCGTCGAACGGATCGAAACCCCACGGATACGGATTGAGCTCCGCGAGTTGCACGCTCGCCGCGCGGATCGCGGCCGGCCCGAGCCTTGCGCCGGCGCGATAGGTCGTCGCGAGATCGAGCGGCACCCCGGAAATCGCGACATCGACACCGTCGAGCGCACGCGAATAGTTGCGGCGCATGAACGACAGCACGCCCGCATAAGTATTTTCGATCGAGGAGCCGTACGGCGTCGTGCGACGGATCGCACCGTCGCCGTGGAGAAGCTCGGTCATGGTCGGACCTGTAGTCGTGGCGGCCGGCCGGTCCGTTTCGCCTGGCATGGGCGCGCGGGCCGGACACGGCATGGATTCATCGGGCACGCACCGGCTTGCGCATCCTGTCGCGCGGCCGGACGGGACAACGACATCGACAACGGCAATACCGCGGCGATCATAGCAAGCCGAATTGAAGGCGTTGCCCCGGTTCAGCCGGGGCAACGCGCGGAAAAATCCGGCGGCGGCATCGCCGCCCAATGCCTCCCATCGCTACCGTTTCCTAGAAGGATTCGCCGGTTCTTGCGCCCCCGTTCTTCCGGATAATGGCCGGCAGCCGCGCCCGCGACGGCGCGCCGTCCGCCACAAACAACCACAAACCGGAGACACTCGCCTTGATCGACACGCTTCCCGCCGCCTATCGCCGGCTCTGGCCGCTCGCCATCGCCGCCGCGCTGCTGTACGGGCTGTCGCTCGGCGCCGCGCCCTATCCGGGCCAAGCCGCCGCGAAAGCCGCGATGGGCCTCCTGCTGCTCGCGGCCGGCAGCACCTGCGGCGCGCCGCGCGAACGCGCGTGGCTGTGCGCGGCGCTCGCGACCGCCGTGCTCGGCGACGTGCTGCTTGCACTGCCCGGGCCGCTGTCGTTCGTGTTCGGCCTCGGCGCGTTCCTGCTCACGCACATGTGTTATTGCGCGCTCTTCTTCCGGTGGCGCGCGCGGCCGCACGGCTGGCGCATCGTCGCGCTCGTCGCGCTGTGGATCGCCGCGCCGGCGTTCTACGTGGCGTTCTTCCCGCACCTCGGCGAGCTGATGGCGCCGGTCGCCGTCTACATGCTCGTGCTGTGCGTGATGGCGAGCTACGCGCTCGCCGCCCGCACGCGCAGCGCGCTGGTCGCCATCGGCAGCCTGATCTTCGTCGGCTCCGATACGCTGATCGGCGTCGGCCGGTTCCTCGGCGGCTTTCCCGGCATCGACTACCTGATCTGGGGCCTCTACGCGCTCGCGCAGGTCCTGATCGTGGCCGGGGTTTTCCATGAGACGGCTGCCCGCTCGATCCGTCCCTGATACTGTTTCAAACAGACCATCGCGCACCGGCGATGTCGCTCAGCGCCGGTCCCGCCCTGCCGACGGCCCTTTCCGCGTCTCCCGCAATGCGGAACGCAGTCCGTTCCAAACCCCGCTCAGCCTTCTCCCGTCTGGCTTCCTGCCGTTAGAGCGCCGCTTCTAGCCGCTTGCGGTTTCCGGGCTCACCCACTATCGTTACATCAACCAATGTAACATTAAAAAATGAGCCAAATCGGAGACACCGGATGAATGCTCGCACCTTGCCTTTCGGCCCGCCTGGCCACGATGGCCCGGACGAAACCATCGACATCGCCATCATCGGCACCGGCTTCGCCGGGCTGGGGATGGCGATCCGCTTGCGGCAAACAGGCGTGACCGACTTCGTCGTCCTCGAGAAGGCCGCATCGGTCGGCGGCACGTGGCGCGACAATCATTACCCCGGGTGTGCATGCGACGTGCAATCGCACGTCTATTCGTTCTCGTTCGCGCCGAACCCGCGCTGGACGCGCATGTTCGCGCCGCAGCCGGAGATCCGCGCGTATCTGGAAGACTGCGTGCAGCGCTTCGGCATCGGCCCGCACCTGCGCCTGAATCACGAACTGCAGCGCGCCGAGTACGACGAAACCGCGCAACGCTGGCGCCTCACGTTCGCGAACGGCAAGCGGCTGTCGGCGCGCGTGCTGGTGTCGGGCATGGGCGGGCTGTCGCGCGCCGCGCTGCCGGCGATCCCCGGCGTCGAAAGTTTCCAGGGCCGCGCGTTCCATTCGCAGCAGTGGGATCACGACTACCCGCTCGAAGGCAAGCGCGTCGCGGTGATCGGCACCGGCGCGAGCGCGATCCAGTTCGTGCCGCAAATCGCGCCGCGCGTGAAGGAACTCGCGCTGTTCCAGCGCACGCCGCCGTGGATCATGCCCAAGCCCGACCGCAACCTGACCGGCTTCGAGAAATGGCTGTTCCGCACGCTGCCGTTCACGCAGAAGGCCGTGCGCAGCGGCATCTACTGGATGCTCGAATCGCGCGTGCTCGGCTTTGCGATCCATCCGTCGCTGATGAAGAACGTGCAGAAGCTCGCGCTGCGTCACATCCGCAAGCAGATCCCCGATCCGGCGCTGCGCAAGGCCGTCACGCCGAACTACACGCTCGGCTGCAAGCGCGTGCTGATCTCGAACGACTACTACCCGGCGCTGTCGCGCAAGAACGTCGACGTGATCACGACCGGCATCGACCACATCGAAGCCGACGCGGTCGTGACGACCGACGGCAAGCGTCATGAAGTCGACTGCCTGATCTACGGCACCGGCTTCCAGGTCGCCGATCCGTATCCGCGCGGCGCGATCGTCGGCCGCGGCGGCCTCGACATCGTCGACGCGTGGCGCGACGGCGCGCACGCCTACCTCGGCACGGCGCTGCCCGGCTACCCGAACTTCTTCATGATCGTCGGCCCGAACACGGGCCTCGGCCACAACTCGATGGTGTTCATGATCGAGTCGCAGATCGAATACATCCTCGGCGCGCTGCAGGCGATGCAGCGCGAGCGCGCGGATGCGGTCGAGGTGCGCCCGCTCGTCGAGGCGCAGTTCAACAGCGACCTGCAGGGCAAGCTCAAGAAGGCGATCTGGTCGACGGGCGGCTGCAAGAGCTGGTACCTCGACCCGCGCACCGGCAAGAACACGACGCTGTGGCCGGGCTTCACGTGGCGCTTCCGCCAGGCGACCGCGCGCTTCTCGATCGCCGATTACCACGCGTATGGCGCGCCGCGGCACGATACGACCGCGCGGCCCGTCGCCGCGTCCGCCGCTTCCGCTTCCACTTCCACTTCCGCCGAAGCGGCCTGAGCCAGACAAGGAGCCACCGACATGAGAGATTTCGCCAACAAGGTCGCCGCGATCACGGGTGCCGGCTCGGGCATGGGCCGCGCGCTCGCGGTCCAGCTCGCGCAGGCCGGCTGCCACGTGTCGCTCGCCGACAAGAACGGCGTCGGCCTCGCCGAAACCGAGCGGATCGTCCGCGCGATCGCACCGAACGTGCGCGTGTCGACGCGCATGCTCGACGTCGGCGATCGCGACGCGATGTTCGCGTGGGCCGAAGACACCGCGAAGGAGCACGGCAAGGTCAACCTGATCTTCAACAATGCGGGCGTCGCGCTGTCGAGCACGATCGAAGGAATGGAATACAGCGATCTCGAGTGGATCGTGAACATCAACTTCTGGGGCGTCGTGCACGGCACGAAGGCGTTCCTGCCGCACCTGAAGGCCTCGGGCGAGGGCCACGTGATCAATACGTCGAGCATCTTCGGGATCTTCGCGCAGCCGGGCATGAGTGGCTACAACGCGACCAAGTTCGCGGTGCGCGGCTTCACCGAATCGCTGCGCCAGGAACTCGACATGATGAAGTGCGGCGTGTCGGCGACCTGCGTGCATCCGGGCGGCGTCCGCACGAACATCGCGCAGTCGAGCTGCGTCGCGAAGAACATGATCGGCTTCCTGATCCAGAGCGAGCAGCAAGGCAAGGACAACTTCGAGAAATTCTTCATCACGAGCGCCGACGATGCCGCGCGCACGATCCTCGCCGGCGTGCGCAAGAACAAGCGCCGCGTGCTGATCGGCCGCGATGCGAAGGGCGCCGACTGGATGGCGCGCATCATGCCGGCCGCCTACCAGGCGATCGTGGTGCTCGTGTCGCGCCGCGAGGCCGCGAAGGCCCGCCGCGAGGCCGCCCGCTACGGTGCGCCGGCGGCCGCTCCGCTTCACGCCCCCTACAACAACGCAGGCAATCAGGCAGGAGAACAATCATGACGAACCCGAACATGATGCCGGTGCGGCGCGACATCCGTTTCGCGCTGCCGCCCGAACGCGCGAAGGACTGGCACGTCCAGGGCGTGCCGGTCACGCACTTCATGAACGCGCTATCGCTGCTGTTTCCGGCGGGCGAGCGCTTCTTCATGGATTCGGTGCGCCACTACCGCGACCGCATCGAGGATCCGGAGCTGAAGAAGCAGGTGCTCGGCTTCATCGGCCAGGAAGCGATGCACACGCGCGAGCACATCGAGTACAACGACCTGCTGCAATCGTCCGGCCTGCCCGCGCACAAGCTCGACAAGCGGCTGTGGACGATCCTCGGCTTCTTCAAGAAGACCTTGCCGCATTCGATGCAGCTCGCGATCACCATCGCGCTCGAGCACTACACGGCGATCCTCGCGAACCAGCTGCTGTCGGGCCACGAGCACCGGATCGACGGCTCGGTCGAAGGCTATCAGCAGATGTGGATGTGGCACGCGATGGAGGAAACCGAGCACAAGGCCGTGTCGTACGACGTATGGAACGCCGTGATGAAACCGGGCCTGGGCAGCTACCTGCTGCGCACCTGCACGATGCTGCTGACGACCGTGATGTTCTGGACGATCGTGTTCGACTTCCACGTGCGGCTGATGCTGGCGCACCGTCGCAAGCACGGCAGGTTCGGCGGCATGTGGCGCCTCGTGAAATATCTGTACAGCCCGAAGACCGGCGTGTTCCCGAGCATCGCCGGCGAATGGCTCGACTACTTCCGCCCGGGCTTCCATCCGTGGGACCACGACAACCATCAGTACCTGCAGGGCCTCGACACGCTGCTCGAGAACATCGACGCGACCAACGCGCGCCATGCAGCGCAGGCCGCCCCGCGCCGCGTGCCGCTGCATCCGGTTGCGCAGGCATGACGTCATGGCGCGCGCGCACGAGATGCTGACCGTCCGCTCCGGCGACGTGAAACTCGCCGTGTATGTCAGCGGCCCGCGGCGCGCGCCGCCGCTGATCCTCGTGCACGGCTATCCCGATTCGGCGGCCGTGTGGGCGCCGGTGCGCGCGCGGCTCGCGAAGCGCTACCGCGTGATCGCCTACGACGTGCGCGGCGCCGGGGCGTCCGATGCGCCGCGCCGCCGCGCGGATTACGCGCTCGCGCGGCTCGCGGAAGACCTGAAGGCCGTCGCCGACGCGACCTGCGGCAACCGGCCGTTTCATCTCGTCGGTCACGACTGGGGGTCGATCCAGTGCTGGGAGGCCGTGACCGATCCCGCGTTCCGCGGCCGGATCGCGTCGTACACGTCGATCTCCGGGCCGTGCCTCGACCACGTGTTCCGCGCGAAGATGCGGCTCAAGCAGAGCCTGAAGTCGTGGTACATCGCGTTCTTCCACCTGCCGGTCGTGCCGTCGCTGGTGTGGCGGCTCGGCGGCGCCGCACTGTGGCCGCGCTGGTTGCAGTTGACCGAGCGCGTGCGGCCCGAGCGCGATCCCGCGCAGTTGAAGAACGCGCTGAACGGCTTGCAGCTTTACCGCGCGAATTTCCTCGCACGGGCGAGACAGCCGCGCGAGCGGTATGCGCAGGCGCCGGTCCAGATTCTCGTGCCGGTGCGCGACCGCTACGTGACGCCCGAGATGTCGGTCGATCTCGAGCGCTGGCTCGGCGAGCACGTGCGCGAGGAAATCGACGGCGCGCACTGGATCGTGGTGCGCGATCCGGAGCTGATCGCGGCACGGATCGACCGGTTTGCCGCGGCTCATGAAAGACGGGCGCCAGCGGCGGCACCCGCGACGGCGAGCGCAGCGGTTCAGCGCAATGCCGGCAGGCGCTTGAACAGCGTTTCGTAGTCGATCACGAGCCCGTCGGCATCGATGTCCATCTCCGCCGTGAAATTCCGGAAGATCCCTTCGTAGCGGTAGCGCCGGCCGGGCTCGATGCAGGCGTAGGCCTGCTTGACCGGCGCGACGGTCAGATCCGGCGTCGAGATGTACGCGACGTCGATCGGCCGCCGCTCGCCGCGCGCGAGACCGAGGCGGCCGATCGGCAGCGAATTCGTAAACGGCGTCGCCGCGATGTCGATGTCGACGCAGCCATCCAGTTCCGGCAGCGCGCGGCCCGAACCGTCGCGCCAGTGCCCGGCGCCGTCGCCATGCAATTCGAGCGTGCCGCCGCCCATCACCCTGAGCACCGCATACCTGACCCGCCACTTCGGATCGCACTCGACCCGGTACGCAAGCCCGTACGCGCGGCCGTACCGCTGGCCGACCACGGCGCTTTCGACGACGATGCCGGTTTCAACACGGTCGAACGTCAGGTGTTCGATTCCGTCGCCCTCGAGCGACGCCCAGCGCACTTCCCGCATCGTTCCTCCGAAAACGGTAACGAGGATCCAAATTTACTACCAGAGCGAACAAATCTCGCGAAAACGCTAACGGGCGTTCCGAATACCTGCTCTCTCCGCCCCAATTCGGGGCATCCAACTCAAATCCCGAGTATCCAGAATTCCCTATTCCGGTGCATGGGATAGTGTCCTATGCTCGCGGCTCGTCCTGCTCCACCGCCGCCATGCCTACCGCCCGCCCTCCCTCGCCGTCGATCGACCTGCGCATCCTGCTGCGCAGCATCGGACAGATCGTGCTGCAGGCGAATGCGTTCACCGGCGCGATGCTGGTCGCCGCACTCGCGCTGACCGACCTGCGGCTCGCGTGCGCGGCGCTGGTCGGCGCAGCTGCCGCGAACGTGACCGCGGTGCTGACCGGCGCGGAACGCCGCGCCGTCGAACAGGGTCTGCACGGTTTCAACGGCGCGCTCGCCGCGCTGGTGGCCGTCCTCTTCGCACCCGCCACGCTGGCGCTCGTGCTGGCACCGCTCGCCGCGATCGGCGCCGCGCTCGTGCAGCACGCAATGCGCACCCCGCTCGCGAAATGGCGCCAATGCCCGTATTCGAGTCCGTGCCTTGCGGCCACCGCGCTGTGGCTGCCGTTTGTCGCGGTGCAGCATGCAAGCGGCGTCGCGACGGATGCGGCGCCGACGCTTTCCTCGGTCGCCGCCGTCCTGCTGTCGGGCGTCGCGCAAACCGTCTTCGCACAAGGCGCGTGGGCCGGTATGCTGATCGTTGCAGGCATCGCGGTCGCATCCCGCCGCGCAGCCGCGTTCGCACTCGGCGGCGCGATCGTATCGACCGTGCTGCTGGTCGCACTCGGCGCAGGAGACACCGGATTCACCGACGGCCTGCTCGGCTTCAACGGCGCGCTCGCCGCGCTTGCGCTGATATCGCGCGGCACACGCGCGGCGCTCGCGGCGGCCGCACTGGCCGCGCTGATCCAGTGGCTCGCGACGCACGCGGGCATCACTGCGCTCACGGCCCCGTTCGCGCTCGCGTCGTGGATCACCGTGGCCGTCGTGCGCCGCTTTACCCTCGGAGAACCCGATGTCGTCATTCGCACACCGTCCTGACACCGTGAAGCCCGGCGGCCCGATCTCGGACGCCGAGCGCCGGATGCGCGTCGATCTCGCCGCCGCGTATCGCCTCGTCGCGCTGAACGGCTGGGACGACCTGATCTACACACATCTTTCCGCGACGGTGCCGGGCGAGCCCGGCCATTTCCTGATCAATCCGTTCGGCCTCACGTTCGACGAAGTCCGTGCATCGAATCTCGTGAAGATCGACCTGGCCGGCAACCGGATCGGCGACAGCGAGCACGCGGTCAACGTGACGGGCTTCGCACTTCATGCGGCCGTCCATGCCGCTCGGCCGGACGCCGTCTGCGTGATGCATCTGCACAATACGGCCGGCATCGCCGTGTCGATCCAGCGCGACGGGCTGCTGCCGGCATCGCAACACGCGCTGCGGTTTCACGGTGACCTCGCGTATCACGACTACGAGGCGCTCGGCTTCTCGCCGGCCGAAGGTGCGCGGCTGACCGCCAGTCTCGGCGCGAAATCCGCGATGCTGCTGCGCAACCACGGCACGCTGACGGTCGGCCGGACCGTCGCCGAAGCGTATGTGCTGATGGATACGCTGATCAAGGCGTGCGACATTCAGGTGCGCGCGCAGGCAGGCGGCGGGCCGCTCGTGCTGCCCGAGCCGGCCGTCGCCGCCCGCACCGCCGAGCAACTGCGCGACGGCGGCGCGATCGAGGGCAAACTGGAATGGCCGGCGCTGCTGCGTCGCCTCGACCGCATCGATCCGTCGTATCGCGACTGACGCCGCCAGCGTCCAGACGAACACGAACCGATTCCCCCCAACCATCGGAGCATCCAATCATGCCGACTTTCAATATCCAGTTGTTCGAAGGCCGCACGGTCGAGCAGAAACGCGCATTCGTCGAAGCGATCACGCGTGCCACATGCGAGACGCTCGGCTGCGACCCGGGCTCGGTCGACATCATCCTCGCCGACGTGAAGAAGGAGAACTGGGCGACGGCCGGGAAGCTGTGGAGCGACGAGCTCTGATACCGGCCCGTTCAGCGTCGCCGGAACCTCCCGGGCGATACGCGCTCGAACCGCGGTGACACCCGACCGAACGCGCCGCACGACGCGGCGCTAGAAGGAGACCGCATGATCGACGACAAACGTATCGCCACCGCACTGAACGACATGATCCTGTCGATGGGCGCGCAACTGGATCAATCGCTGCGGCAGGTCAACGAAACCTGTCCGTCCGATGAATTCGTCGCCTATCGCGAATTCGTGTCGCAGGTATTGACCACGATGCTGCTCGACTTCATGAACCCGCTCTACGCGCGGCACCCCGACCTGAAGCCGCCGGACCTCGCTTGACCCTCCCGCGCAGCGCCGCACACGCGCGCTGCGTGCGGCCCTTCCTTCCCTGCTCCTCGTTGTGCGCCCGCACATCGCCCCGTCACGCAATCGGCGCATAATGCCGAACACACACGCAGCAGCCAATGGCCACCCGACCAGGAGACCGCCATGGAAGCGAAGAACGAAGAAGTCGTCGCACACCTGCTCTCGGATGTCGTCGAATTCGCGCGCGGGCGCCTGCCCGAAGCCACGTTCCGGATCGTCGAACCGTTCCTGCGTCATTACTACGACTTCGTCGACGCCGACGATCTGCAGGATCGCAGCATCGCCGACCTGTACGGCGCCGCGATGGCGCACTGGCAGACCGCCCAGAAATTCGTGCCCGGCAGCGAGCGGTTGCGCGTGTACAACCCGATCCTCGAGCAGCACGGCTGGCACTCGGACCACACGGTGATCGAGATCGTCAACGACGACATGCCGTTCCTCGTCGACTCGGTGACGATGGCGGTGAACCGCCTCGGGCTCGCGCTGCACTCCGCGCTGCACCCGGTGTTCCGCATCTGGCGCGGCAGCAACGGCGGGATCGAGCGCGTCGACGCCGGCGGCGCGACGGCCGCCGACGGCCAGTCGCAGCTCGCCTCGTTCATCCATTTCGAAGTCGACCGCTGCGGCGACGCCGCGCTGCTCGACACGCTGCGCGACGACATCGCGCGCGTGCTCGGCGACGTGCGCGCGTCGGTCGAGGACTGGCCGAAGATCGTCGACATCGCGCGCGCGACGATCAAGGACATGAAAGCCCGCGAATCCACCGCGGAAGACATCGAGGCGCGCGCATTCCTCGAATGGATGGCCGCCGACCACTTCACGTTCCTCGGCCAGCGCGACTACTCGCTGGTATCGGACGCGTCGGGCTTCGGGCTGCGCGGCGTCGAGGGCTCCGGCTTCGGCCTGCTGCGCGAATCGCTGCGGCCGTCCGGCGCGCCGGACGTGACGCCGCTGCCGCCGGCCGCCGCCGAGATCATCACCGGCCCCTGGCCGATCTTCCTGACCAAGGCGAACTCGCGCGCGACCGTGCACCGGCCCGGCTACCTCGACTACGTCGGCGTGAAACTGGTCGGCGCCGACGGCAAGGTGATCGGCGAGCGCCGCTTCATCGGGCTCTACACGTCGACCGCGTACATGGTGTCGAGCGCCGAGATCCCGATCGTGCGCCGCAAGTGCGCGAACATCGTGCGGCGCGCGGGCTTCCTGCCGAAGGGGCATCTCGGCAAGTCGCTGGTGACGGTGCTCGAAACCTATCCGCGCGACGAACTGTTCCAGGCCGACGAAGACCAGCTCTACGACATCGCGCTCGGCATCCTGCGCCTGCAGGAACACCAGCGCACGCGCCTGTTCGTGCGGCGCGACCGTTTCGACCGCTTCGTATCGTGCCTCGCGTTCGTGCCGCGCGACAAGTACAACACCGACCTGCGCCGCCGCATCGCGAAGCTGCTCGTCGACGCATACAACGGCGTGAACGTCGAATTCACGCCGCTGCTGTCGGAATCGGCGATCGCGCGGATTCATTTCGTCGTCCATGCCGAACCGGGCACGATGCCCGACGTCGACACGCGCGAGCTCGAAGCGCGGCTCGTGCAGGTCGCGCGCCGCTGGCAGGACGATCTCGCGGACGCGCTGCTCGACGCGTTCGGCGAAGAGCAAGGCAACCGGCTGCTGCAGCACTATGCGGAATCGTTCCCGGCCGGCTATCGCGACGACTATCCGGCGCGCACGGCCGTGCGCGACATCGAGTTGATCGAGCGCGTGAAGGAGTCGGGCCAGCTCGCGATGAACCTGTACCGCCCGATCGAGGCCGGGCCGCGCGCGTTCCGCTTCAAGGTGTATCGCGCGGGCGACCCGATCGCGCTGTCGCGCAGCCTGCCGATGCTGGAACATCTGGGCGTGCGCGTCGACGAGGAGCGGCCGTACCGGATCCAGACGCAGGATGCCGCACCCGCCTGGGTACACGATTTCGGCCTTGAACTCGCCGACGACACCGAGTTCGACATCGAGCGCGTGAAGGGCCTGTTCGAGGATGCGTTCGACCGGATCTGGAGCGGCCGGATCGAGAACGACGACTTCAACCGCCTGGTATTGCGCGCCCACCTGAGCGCCCGCGAGGTCACGATCCTGCGTGCGTATGCGAAATACCTGCGGCAGGTCGGCTCGACGTTCAGCGACGCGTACATCGAGCGCGCGCTGACCGGCAACCCGGCGATCGCACGGCAGCTCGTCGAGTTGTTCCTGCTGCGCTTCGACCCGGCCACCGGCGGCACGCGCGACGTGCAGGCCGAACACCTGCTGAAGGCCATCGAGACGGCACTCGACCAGGTGCCGAACCTCGACGAGGACCGGATCCTGCGCCAGTTCCTCGGCGTGATCAACGCGACCGAGCGTACCAACTATTTCCTGCTCGACGCGAACGGCGAATCGAAGCCGTACCTGTCGTTCAAGTTCAATCCGGCGAAGGTGCCCGGCCTGCCCGAGCCGAAGCCGATGTTCGAGATCTGGGTGTATTCGCCGCGCGTCGAGGGCGTGCACCTGCGCGGCGGGCGCGTCGCGCGCGGCGGGCTGCGCTGGTCCGATCGCCGCGAGGATTTCCGCACCGAGGTGCTCGGGCTGATGAAGGCGCAGATGGTGAAGAACGTCGTGATCGTGCCGGTCGGCTCGAAAGGCGGCTTCGTCGTGAAGAACCCGCCGCCGCCGAGCGATCGCGAAGCGTGGATGCGCGAAGGCATCGCGTGCTATCAGACGTTCCTGCGCGGCCTGCTCGACCTGACCGACAATCTCGCCGGCAACACGATCGTGCCGCCGCCCGACGTGGTGCGGCACGATCCCGACGATCCGTATCTCGTCGTCGCGGCCGACAAGGGCACGGCCACCTTCTCCGACTACGCGAACGCGATCTCGCACGAATACGGCTTCTGGCTCGACGATGCGTTCGCGTCCGGCGGCTCGGTCGGCTACGACCACAAGAAGATGGCGATCACCGCGCGCGGCGCGTGGGAATCGGTGAAGCGGCATTTCCGCGAGATGGGCGTCGATACGCAGACGACCGACTTCACCGTGGTCGGCGTCGGCGACATGTCGGGCGACGTGTTCGGCAACGGGATGCTGCTGTCGCCGCATATCCGGCTCGTCGCGGCCTTCGATCACCGGCACGTGTTCCTCGATCCGAACCCCGACCCGGCGACAAGCTTCGCGGAGCGCGAGCGGATGTTCGCGCTCGAACGCTCGAGCTGGGCCGACTACGACACCTCCGTGATCTCGCAGGGCGGCGGCGTGTACGCGCGCACCGCGAAGACGATCCCGCTGTCGCCGGCCGTGCAGGCCGCGCTCGGCATCGACGCGCAAGCGCTGCCGCCGACCGAGCTGATCCGCGCGATCCTGCAGGCGCCGGTCGACTTGCTGTACAACGGCGGCATCGGCACCTATGTGAAAGCCACGCACGAAACCCACCAGCAGGTCGGCGATCGTGCGAACGACGCGGTGCGCGTGAACGGCGCGGACCTGCGCTGCAAGGTCGTCGGCGAAGGCGGCAACCTCGGCTGCACGCAGTTCGGCCGCATCGAGTTCGCACAGCGCGGCGGCCGCATCAACACCGATGCGATCGACAACTCGGCGGGCGTCGATTGTTCGGATCACGAAGTCAACATCAAAATCCTGCTCGGCCTCGTCGTCACCGACGGCGAGATGACAGAGAAGCAGCGCAACACACTGCTCGCGGAAATGACCGACGAAGTCGGGCTGCTGGTGCTGCGCGACAACTACTACCAGACACAGGCGCTGTCGATCGCGGGCCGCTACAGCGTCGAGCTGCTCGACGCCGAGGCGCGCCTGATGCGCTGGCTCGAACGCGCGGGCCGCCTGAACCGCGTGATCGAGTTCCTGCCGACCGACGACGAGATCGCCGAACGGCAAACCGCGAAACAGGGCCTGACGTCGCCGGAGCGCGCGGTGCTGCTCGCCTACAGCAAGATGTGGCTGTACGACGCGCTGCTCGAATCCGACGTACCGGAGGATCCGCTCGTCGCCGCGATGCTCGTCGACTATTTCCCGACGCCGCTGCAACAGCGCTTCAGCGAACCGATGCAGCGCCATCCGCTGCGTCGCGAGATTCTCGCGACGCACCTGACCAACGCGCTCGTCAACCGCGTCGGCTGCGCGTTCGTGCACCGGCTGATGGAGGAAACCGACGCGAAGCCGGGCGACATCGTGCGCGCCTGCATCATGGCGCGCGACGTGTTCGATCTCGATGCGGTGTGGCGCGATATCGACGCGCTCGACAACCGCGTCGCCGACGACGTGCAGGCGCGCATGTTCGTCGACGTCGCACGGCTGCTGGAGCGCGCGGCGCTGTGGTTCCTGCGGCACCTGCAGTCGGGCGCGGTCGCCGACGGCGGCGTCGCCGGCTTGATCGCGCGCTGCCGCGACGCGGTGCAGCGCCTCGCGCCGCAATTGCCGGCGCTGCTGCCGACGAGCGATCTCGAAGCATTGTCGGAGCGGCAGCGCGTACTGGTGGACGCCGGCGTCGACAGCGCACTCGCCGGCCGCGTCGCGAACGGCGACATCTCCGCCGCGCTGCTCGACATCGCCGAAGTGGCCGCGACCTGCGATCGCAGCCTCGAGCTGGTCGCGGGCGTGTACTTCTCGCTCGGCACGCTGCTGAACTACCGGTGGATCGGCGAACGCGCGGCCACGCTGCCGGCGCCGACGCACTGGGACATGCTGGCGCGCGCGGCCGCGCTCGCGGAAATCGCGCGGCTCAAGCGTACGCTTGCCACCAGCTCGCTGGCGGAATCGGCCGACTCGACGGCGCCGGAGACGATCGTCCACGCGTGGCGCGAACGCCGCGAAGCCGCGCTGGAGCGCTACGAACATCTGCTCGCCGATCTGCGCGCGTCGGGTGGTGCGAGCCTCGCGGTGCTGCTCGTGATCGTGCGCGAGATGGCCGTGCTGGAACGCGCGTGACGGGTGACCGCGGCGTTACACCGTCGCGACCAGCAGTTCTTCCGCGTTGTTCGGCGGACGCAGGCCGTCGGTACGATCGGCGAAGTAGCGGCGCGTGAGCTCGGCGGCCGACACATGCTCGGCCCGCGCGAAGCCGGCCTGCGTCGCGAGCGCGCGGATTTCCGCCGGCATGAAGAAGCTGATGAACGGCGTGCCGCTCGCGCGCGCGCCCTTCGCGGCCATTTCGAGCCCCGGGCGTATGTCCGGATCCGCATGCTCGAGCGGCAGCAGGAAGGTCATCGCGAACGTCGAACCCGGCGCGAGCGACGCGACTTCGCGTAGCGCCGCCGCGTTCGCGTCGCGCGTCAGGTACATGCTGACGCCGGTGGACACCACGACCGCCGGTTTGCCTGCATCGAAACCCGCGCCAACGAGCGCGTCGCGCCACGACTGCTTCGCCTCGAAATCGACCGGCACGAACCGCAGCCAGTCCGGCACGCCGAAACCGAGCTCGGTCAGGCGGCGGTGCTTCCACGCCTGCGACGCGGGCGGATCGACTTCGAAGACGGTCAAGCGCGACGCCATCTCGGGCCGGCGCTGCACGAAGCTGTCGAGTCCCGCACCGAGGATCACGTACTGGCTCACACCCTGCGCGGCCTGCTCGACGACGAGATCCTCGATGAAGCGCGCCCGCGCGACGATCGATGCGCGAAACGGTCGCGTGAACTGCGGATCCATGTCGCCACGCTGCTGCCAGCCGGGCGCCGGTGCAAGCAGGCGCAGCCCGACTTCGTCGGCGAGCACGTGTGGCGGCGCATCGAGTTCGACGTGCAGCGCGCGCCACAGCGCGACGCGGGCGGCGGTGCTGTCGGGGGCGTCCCGATGGTTCTGATGGTCCTGATGGAGGTCGCTCATCGCCGCGGCCTCACTCACCCGACCCGCTCGGCGTACCCGGCGCCTGCAGGCGCCATACGCGGCCGTCGGGGTCTCGCACGGTCATGTCCCGCGTGCCCCAGTGCGTATCCTCGAACGGCGTGACCACGTCGACGATCGGCTGCGGCCGGACCGACTGTTCGTCGGATACCGTCAGCACCACCTGCATGTCCGGCGTCTCGCTCGTCGGCACTTCGGCGATGAACAGATACGGGCCGTCGCCGCGCCTCAGCTGGCCCGACGCGTGATCGGTTTCGAATTCCAGCGTGAAGCCCAGCGCCTGGAAGAACTTCGCCGACTTACCCCAGTTGTGCGTCGTCAGGTACACGGCTTCGATTCGCCCGGATGACATGTCACTCCTCCTTGGTGGACGGCCCGGCTCCCGGTGGCGGAGCGGCCAGATACGCGCGCAATGCGTCGGCCACCAGCGCGGACAGCGACTGCTCCGTTTCGATGGCGCGATGCTTGACCTGCCGGATCAGGCTCAACGGCAGGTACACGTTGAACTGCTTCACTTCTTCGTCGCTCATGATTACTAGTATGCTAGCAAAATAGCAAAAGTCAAACACGGAACGGAATCGGCGGCGTGGCGCGTGGCGGACGCCGACGCCGGCCATGCCGCCGCTCGCCACGCGCTCACGTCATGTTGGCCCGCGCCGCCACCCGCGCGAACAGCGCGTCGAGATCGAAGCCGGTCGTGTCGATGCCGATCGTGTCGCGCAGGCACGCGCCCCACGCCGCCGCGTCGTCGAAGGTGACGGTGCGCCCCGCGCCCGCCGCGTCGCGCAGCGTCAGCGTGGTGTTGAACAACGCCGCGCGGCCGTCCGGCAGCACGCGGCACGCGATCAGGTCGTTCACGAAGATCGATTCGGGATACGTCGACGTGAACCAGTTCGCGGCGTCGTAATCGATCCACTCGGCCCGCTTCAGCGAGAAGCGATAGGTCGTCTGCCAGCCTTCGGGAATCTCGAACTGCATGTCGAACTCGCCGTCGACCGGCGCGCCGACGACGCGAAACGCGCCGTGCGGCGTCAGTTGCCGCTCGTCCGGCACGAAGCGCAGCGGCGCGGTCAGCGTCGCGCTGCCGAAGCCGATGTCCGCGAGCCACGTCGCGCCGTCGAGATCGATGCGCAGCAGCATGTGCGTCTGCGCGGTGACCACCTCGGGCGGCCGCATCCAGCGCACGCGTGCGATCAACGGCGTCACGCGGAAACCGATGTGCGTGAGCGCGGCGTAGAACAGCTTGTTGAGTTCGAAGCAGTAGCCGCCGCGGCGGTGCGCGACCACCTTGTCGACGATCGCCGGCAGGTCGAGCGCGACACGCGCGCCGGTCAGCGGATTGAGGTTTTCGAAGGGGATCGCCTGTGGGTGCAGCAGATGCAGCCGGCGCAGCACGTCGAGCGTCGGCTCGGCCGGGCCGTCGTAGCCGATGCGAGCGAAATAGCGCGGGAGGTCGAACGAGTCAGTCATGAACCGGCACCGGAAACGGGGAACACGCCACGATAGCATCGAGCGTAATCCCCATGTTGCGCGGGGCCTTCCCGGCGCGCGGCCGGCAACGTTACGGCAGCAGCTTCAGCGCGGACGACGCGACCGCCGGCACCGAGATGCCCTGGCTCGTCGCGAACTGCACGGCCTGGCTGAGCGTCGACGTGAGCGACTGCAACTGGCCCGGCGCGCTTTGCGCTATATACGACGCGGCCTGCATGTTCTGCGGATTGAGGCCCGCCTGCAGCAGCGATGCGGCGCTGGTCGAACCGAGACTGCCGAGCCCCGACTGCAGCTGCGAGTACTGCGTGAGGCCCTGGCCGAGCGATGCAAGGCCGTTGCTGAACGCCTGCTTGTCGACCTGGCCGTGCGTCGCACCGCCGCTCGCGAACGCCTGGCCGAGCGCCTGCGACACCGACTGCTGCGCGCCGCCCATTTGCGACAGCGCGGCCGGCGTCAATGCGTTGCCGCCGCCAAGCAGGCCGGCGGCCTGCTGCGCCTGCCCGGCCGCGCCGGTGAGCCCCATCGCCGACGCGAGCGACGACTGGCCGGCCAGCACCTGCTGGTTCGCGCCGACGTACGCCTGCAGCAACTGCGCGACGCCGCCCTGCGACGGCGCGGCCTGCTGCTGCCCGCCGCCGAGCAGCGACGATCCGATCGATTGCAGGTCGAGTTGCGCATGCGCGCTGCCGTTGACACCCAGCAGGATGCCGAATGCGATGCCTGCCGATGCCACGTACTTGCCCGTCGCGCGAATGTGCTTCATCTGTTTCCCTCGTGCCCGAATTATTGAGGCAGACATTGTCGAAGCGCGTCGCGCGCCGCCGCAACGACTGAAACACATCGAAACGAAATCGCGCGCCGCGGCCGCTTGCAATTCCGCCGCCGTCCGGGCTCGCCGCGCGCATTCGTCCGCATTTGCCGCGCGATCTCGAGCGCGCGTCAAGATTCGTTCCTTGCCCGCATCAATATCGCTGGTTGCGGGCCGCCCGGGATCGCGGCCGCCGCGTGCGTCAAGCAGCCATCCAGGCCGGCAGCCGCCGGCCGACCCAGTCGGCCGCCTGCTCGTAGCCGCGCGCGAGCTGCAGCACCGCGAGATCCGCGCGCGGCCGGCCGATCAGTTGCATCCCCATCGGCAGCCCTGCGTCGTTGAAGCCGACCGGCACGCTGATCACCGGGCAGCCGGCCAGCGTCCACGGCACGACCGTTTCCATCCAGCGGTGGTAGGTATCCATCGCGCGGCCGGCGATTTCCTTCGGCCAGCGCTGCTCGACGTCGAACGGGAATACCTGCGCGGTCGGCGCCGCGATGAAGTCGTAGCGATCGAAGAAGCTGAGCACGGCCTGATGCCACGCGGTGCGTTCGATGCTCGCGTCGAACACCTCGGCCGCCTGCATCGCGAGCAGCCCTTCGACCTCGTAGATCGCCTCGGGCTTGAGCAGCGCACGCCGTGCCGGATCGCGATAGTGTGCGAGCAGCCCGCCGCCGGACAGCAGATGCCGATGCGCGAGCCACAGACGCCAGATCCGGTCGGGCGCGAACGCCGGCAGCGCCGCATCGACGTCGCAGCCGATCTCGCGCAGCGTCGCGAGCCCCTTTTCGCACTGCGCGAGCACGCCCGGCTCGGTCGCGAGATAACCATGCCAGTCGCCGACCCACGCGATGCGCTCGCCGCGCAGGTCCTTGTCGAGCGACTTCGTGAACACGACGGGATCTTCCGCGAGCGACAGCGGATCGTTCGGGTCGTAGCCGGCCTGGATCGACAGCAGGTGCGCGACGTCGCCGACCGTGCGGCCCATCGGCCCTTCGATGCCGAGCTGCTGCATGAACACGTCGACGGCCGGCCAGCGCGGCACGCGGCCCTGCGACGGACGCAAGCCGTAGATGTTGCAGAACGCGGCCGGATTGCGCAGCGAGCCGCCGAAGTCGCTGCCGTCCGCGACCGGCAGCATGCGCGCGGCGAGCGCCGCCGCCGTGCCGCCGCTGCTGCCGCCCGCGCTCTTCGTCAGGTCGTACGGATTGCGCGTCGCACCGTGGACCTCGTTGAACGTGTGCGAGCCCAGACCGAACTCCGGCGTGTTGGTCTTGCCGATGAAGATCGCACCCGCCGCGCGCATCCGCCCGACACCGACCGAGTCGGCCTGCGGCACGTGATCGCGGAAGATCGGCGAGCCGTAGGTCGTCCGCAACCCTTTCGTCATCGCGAGATCCTTCGGCGCCTGTGGCATCCCGTGCAGCCAGCCGTGATATTCGCCGCGGGCGAGCGCCGCGTCCTTTTCCGCGGCTTCGGCGAGCAGCGTGGCGCGATCGCGCAGCGAGACCAGCGCGTTCACCGCGCCGTTCACGCGCTCGATGTGATCGAGATACGCACGCATCGTTTCGACGCAGGAGACCGCCTTGCTGCGGATCGCCGACGCGAGCTCGCCGGCCGACAGGCGCACGATCGGGTCGACGGTGATGGAAGCGGGGGCGAGAAGCTGCGGGGCGCCGTGCGGCATGCGAGGTCTCCTGGAATCGGAAGGGAATGGCGGGCCGCGTGGGGTGGCCGCACTCGGTCCCGAGCGGCCGGCAATGGGCCTGGAATGGGCGGGAGGGGCCGCGCCGCGACCGATGCTCTACTCTACGCGACGCCCGATGGCCGACCTTCGATATTTTCCGCCGCGATTCATTGAAGATCCGACTAAATCGGCGCGCCGCCCGGGAGGACCGGAGCGGCCGACCGGCTGATGAAAACGTTTATGCGCATAAACTTAAATTTCTTATATTTCTAATAGGCGCGACACAACGCGACGGCCGGCGTTAACGGCATTTTTACGCGGCCGCCCGATCTCTTTAGATCGAGTGATCCGGCGGCGCGCTACGCTGGAAACATCTCGATTCCGGAGCATCTTCCATGCTCAAGCTGCTGGTTCCTGTCGGTCATTCGCCCCGTTCGCTTCAGGCGGTCCGACACGCGACCTTCCTGTATCGCGAACGCTGCGCGTCGGAGATCGTGCTGATCAACGTACAGCCGCCGCTCGAAGCGACGCGGCTCGAGGCGTTTCACCCGCTGTCGCGGCTGCGCTCGATCGAGGACAAGTTCGCGTGCGACGATCTGGCGATGGCCGAGCGGGTGCTGCGGGAAGCAGAAGTCCGGTACAGCGTCGTGAAGAAGGTCGGGCCGGTGGCCGACACGATCGCGGCCGTCGCAGCCGAGACGGGCTGCGACGAAATCGTCGTCGTCGCGCCGCGGCACGATCCGGTTCATACGATGCTGTCGATGTTCCGCCGCAGCGTGATGAGCCGGCTCGTGCGGATTTCGAATGTGCCGGTGACGGCGGTGCGATAAGCGGCTGATCGCAGCCGCGTCGCCGTCGTGTTGTGCGGCACCGCGCCGTCAAGCTCGATGCGCACCGGCGTGACGACGTCTTCATGGACCCGCTCAGGCGGATCGTTTCATTCGCGTCGACGCGAGGATGCGTCGTGCACGGCGCAAAGCCGTCGTGTGCCATGTACCGATACTGCGACGCGCACGCGTGCGCCGTCGCGCAGCATCGACCTGCTTACTGGATCGCCTTGCGCCAGAACACGAGATAGGCCGCCGCTGAAGACGCGCCCAGCAGAATGACCCACAACGGCGCCATGCTGATCAGGACCGAAGAGACGTTAAGCATTTGGATTCCTCACTATTTCGATAGCGATGTTCAACATGTACCGCTGCATTCGGAACCGCTGCGCCCATCGCTTGCCGCGCATCGCGTTCCGCCAGAACTTGCATTCATGCTATCGCTTCGCCCCGTAGCGCGACCGTCTCGCCCTGCCCGTACCCTGACATTCGTCAAACTCGGATCGATTGCGCGCCGGTCCGGCCAAACACCGCCCCTTTCCCCGCCGCGATGGGCAAAGAAAGGACGCCATTACGTCGGCCGACGGACATTTCAGCAGACGATTACCCGGGGAAGCCCCAATGCTTCGCACATCGTGTCCGCGTTACGCTTGAGCGACGAGGAGACGAATCATGAGACGAGTGGTACACATCGCTTTTTTCGCGCTGCTGGCCTACCTGATTGGCGATCGGGCGCTGCTGCATGCGCAAGGCCGCGACGCCAGTCCGACGGCGTGCTCGCAAGGCGCCGAGCAGGTGAAATACGACGCGCTCAGCCGCGGCTTCGGCAACGCGGCAGCCAGCAGCCAGAGCGAGGCATTCAAGTCCGGCTGTCTCGTGAGCGGGCGCGGCAATCAGGATGCCGCGATCGCGGCGCGTTGAGATCGAACAGGCGCCGCCGTGTCGGCAGCGCCCGTGTCGCGCCGCGTGGCCGGGAGCGGTCGCGACCGGCGCCTTCCATCCTTGGTGCTCCGCGCTACCGGCCCTGACCTGCCGGTAGCCGGCACTACACCGTCAATGCCGCACTCGACGAACCGATGAGCGGCCTGCACGACACTTCAAGCAAATCCTTGCCATAGCGGCAGAGGCAAAATCGCCTGGCAACGCCCGTCGATGTCCCGATTCGGATGCGCTCGTTCATGCGCGCGCCGTCCGCCCAACTTCCCCTATCCTCGCTTCCCGCGCGCCGCCCGTAGCGGCTTTCTGCTGCGCTGGGCTGCGCGACCGAAACCCATTCCGCCCGGGCACGCCGATTGCGGCTTCCTTGTCCTTCATCACGGGCCGCCGCCAACATGAACGACCAAGAGTCCATCGATTCCGCACAACCTCGTCCGTCCGCGACGACGTGGCTCCGGCGCCTCGGACCGGGCCTCGTCACCGGCGCCGCCGACGACGATCCTTCCGGCATCGGTACCTATTCGCAGGCGGGTGCACAGTTCGGCTTCGAACTGCTCTGGTCGCTGCTGCTGACCTATCCGCTGATGACGGCCATCCAGCTGGTCAGCGCGCGCATCGGCCGCGTGACGGGCAAGGGCCTCGCGTCGAACATGCGCACGCACTATCCGCCGTGGCTGCTCTATGCCACCGTCGCGCTGCTGACCATTGCGAACGTGATCAACATCGCGGCCGACCTGTCGGCGATGGGCGCGGCGGTCAACTTGCTGCTGCACGGCCCGCAAGAGCTCTATGTCGTCTGCCTGGGCGGCGTGTCCGTCGTGCTGCAGATTTTCGTGCCATACGACCGCTACGCCCGCCTGCTCAAATGGACCGCGCTGACCCTGCTCGCCTATGTCGCGGTCGCGCTGATCGTGCCCGTCCCGTGGGGCGAAGTCGGCCGTGCGATCGTGCTGCCGCATATCCAGTTGAACGCCGCCTACCTGACGACGATCATCGCCGTGCTTGGCACCACGATCAGCCCTTATCTGTTTTTCTGGCAGGCCTCGCAGGAAGTCGAGGAATTGCGCGCGGCGCCGAACCAGGAACCGCTGCGAAGCATGCCTCACCAGGCGCCCGCTCAGTTGCGCCGGATCAGCGTCGATACCTGGGTCGGCATGGGCGTGTCGAACATCATCGCGTTCTTCATCACGCTGACGGCGGCGGCGACGCTCCACATGCATCACATCGACGTGAAGACGTCGGCGGATGCCGCACGGGCACTCGAGCCCGTCGCCGGGCACTTCGCGTACGTGTTGTTCGCGCTCGGGATCATCGGCACCGGCCTGCTGGCGCTGCCGGTTCTCGCGGGATCCGCCGCCTATGCGGCCGCGGGCACCTTCCGCTGGCGCAACAGTCTCGCGTTGCGGCTGGGTGTCGCGCCCGAGTTCTACGCCGTGATCGCATTGGCGATCATCGGCGGCGTCGCGATCACGTTCATGCATTTCGACCCGATCCGCGCGCTCTACTGGAGTGCGGTCATCAACGGTGTGACGGCCGTGCCGATCATGTTCGTGATGATGCTGATGGCCGGCAGCAGACGCATCATGGGCGAATTCGCCGTCAGGGGCGTGCTGGCATGGGGCGGCTGGCTCGCGACGCTCGCGATGGTGATCGCGGCGATGGGCGTGTTCGTGCCGGGATGAACCGCACCGCCGCCCCACCCTGCCGGCGCTTCGCATCGCCGGATCAACCGGCATCGCGCGGTGCACGCGCACCGGGAACGCATGCCGCCCGATGGAAGGAGGACGCATCGTGACGAAGAAAACCGCCGGATCGGCACGGCTGCCGACCTGCGACCAGCGCGCGCACATTCTCGCCAGCCTGCGCAGCCGCAAGATGGCGCGCTCGATACACACCTATACGCGCGGCAGCGCCGAGCGCTTCTACGCATGGCTGGCGGACCATCGATCCGGCACGTTGCCCGACGGTCCCGCGATATGGATCGGCGGCGATTGCCATCTCGGCAATCTGGGGCCCGTCGCGTCGAAGACGGGTGAAGTCGCCGTGCAGATTCGCGATCTCGACCAGAGCGTGATCGGCAATCCGGTCCACGATGTGCTGCGTCTGGGGTTCTCGCTCGCCACCGCGGCGCGCAGCTCCGATCTGCCGGGCATCATCACGTGGCGGATGATCGAGGCGCTCATCGACGGATACGAGCAGGCGTTCGACAGCCGGCGCCGCGACGAACTCAGCCACATGCAACGCCCGACCGAGGTGAAGATCGCGATGAAGGCGGCGCTGCATCGATCGTGGCGGAAACTCGACCGGCAGACGATCAGTAACACCACGCCACACATCCCGTTGGGCAAACGCTTCTGGCCGCTATCGGAACGGGAGCGGCGCGCCATCCACACCCTGTTCGAATCCGCACCGGTTTCGACGATCAGCGCCGCGCTCAGCCGCGCGGCACGCAGCGACGCCAGCATGAAGGTGCTCGACGCCGCCTTTTGGGTGAAGGGCTGCAGCTCGCTGGGCCGGCGCCGCTTCGCGGTGATGCTCGATATCGACGACGCGTGTTCCGATGGCCATCCGCCCTACCTGATCGACATCAAGGAAGCCACGGCCGCCAAGGCGCCGAAACAGCCGGGGGTGCGCATGCCGCGCGATGCCGCACAACGGGTGCTCGAAGGCGCGCGGCACGTGTCGCCGATGCTGGGAAGCCGGATGTGCGCGGCGCGCCTCGACGGGCGCTCGGTCGTCATGCGCGAATTGATGCCGCAGGATCTGAAACTGGACGCGGAACGACTGTCGGAGGCTGACGCGGTGAAAGTCGCACGATACCTTGCGCTGGTGGTCGGCCACGCGCATGCCGCGCAGATGGACAACACGACGCAACGCGCGTGGCACGCCGAGTTGCGTCGCCAGCGTCCGAAGACCCTCGACGCGCCTTCGTGGCTGTGGCAAAGCATCATCGAACTGATGGCCGCGCATGAACAAGCGTATCTCGAGCATTGCCGGCGCCATGTGCTCGGCAAGGCGGTCCGCTGAATCGACGCACGGTCATGCGCCGCGAACGATCCGCGCGATCAGCCGCTCTGCGGGCGAATCACCAGCTCGTTGAATCCGGTGCCCGCATCGGGTTCACGGGAGAAACGATGCGCGGGCAACAGCACGAGCAGTATCTCGGCGGTCGTACGCACCACGCAGCCGCTCGCGACGTGCCCGCCCGATACCCGGCCTTGCGCGTCGGAAACCGACATGTGCAGGTGCGCACCGTCCGGCGAGACCGAACCGGCCAGCGTCAGGATTTCGAGGTCGCCGCGCAGTTCGGTCGGTGAGTCGACGCCGGCAAAGCGCAACTGCGCGACGTTCAGGCTGCCGATGCCCTGGATCACGAACGCGGCATGTGCGCCCAGCCCGCGCAACGCGTGCTCGATAGCGGCGCGCAGATCGTCGCCGGGGGAAAGACGCAGAGGATGGGCTTGCATGGTCGATCACCTGCTGGTGGAGGCGTGGGTTTCGACAAAGCGTACGTTCGGCCAGGCAATCCGGCAAGCCGCCTCGTGCGAAAACGACAAAGGCCCGGACATCGTCCGGGCCTTCCGTGTCAGCCATTGCAGCCGTTGCGGCCGGCCGCGCTTATGCTTCCAGCGCCTCCAGCACCTTGCCCTTCGTCTCGATCCCGACGAAGTGGACGGTCAGCGCCGCGATCAGCGGCACGATGCCGATCAGGTAGAACGCCGGCGCGAGGTTGCCGCCGATGATCGCGTGCGGCACGATCATCGGCGCGGCGAACGATGCGATCTTCAGCCATGCGCTGCCGAGCCCGCAGCCGGACGCGCGGATGCTCGTCGGATACTGCTCCGGCGTATAGACGTACGCCGTGATGAAGCCCGATGCCATCAGCCCCAGCGACAGCGAGCAGAAGATCGCGACGACATACACCGACGACGCGTGATAGACGCCCGCAAGCGCCAGCGACAGCGCGCACAGCACGAACGACCAGACGATCACCGGTTTGCGGCCGAGCTTGTCGACGAGCAGCGCCGACGCGAGCGAACCGAGCACGCCCATCACCGAGCCGATCACCGCGAGGTTCAGCGCGAGCTGCAGCGGCGCATGATAGAAGTTCTTGTAGATCGTCGGCAGCCACGTGGACAACCCGTACTGGATGAACCCGCAGGTCGCCCACAGCGTCGCCACCGCGAGCGTGCGCTTGCGATACGCGGCGCTGAACAGGTCGCTCATCCGGCGCTTCGGGTGCTGGCGCACCATCTCGTCGAACGCGGCCGCTTGCGTCGCCGGCGGCAGCTCGCCGCGCACCGACGCTTCGAACACGCCAACCGCACGCCCCGCTTCCGCGAGCCGCCCGCGCGACGCGAGCCAGCGCGGCGATTCCGGCACGAGGCGCGTGAGCACCAGCGCGAGGATCAACGGCAGCCCGCCGACGAAGTACATGATTTCCCAGCCGAACCGCGGCACGAGCCACGCGCCGAGCGCCATCGACACCAGCAGGCCGATCGGGAACACGATCTCGTACAGCAGCACGAAGCGGCCGCGGCCGTGCGCACGCGTGATCTCGTTGATATAGGTCGCGGCGACCGGCAGCTCGCCGCCCAGCCCGAGCCCCTGCAGGATCCGCAGCAGCACGAAGATCTCGAACGTCGGCGCGAAGCCGCACGCGATGCTGGTGACGCCGATCACGGCGGAACTCCACGCGATCGCCTTCACGCGGCCATGCTTCTCCGCGAGCGCGGGAAACAGGAACGCGCCGATCAGCTGGCCGATCGCGCCGGACGCGATCAGCATGCCGATCTGCGTGGGCGACAGCCCCCACTTGTGAATCAGCAGCGGCAGCGTCGCCGCGATCGTGATCACGTCGAAGCCGTCGAAGAACGTCGCGGTGCCGATCAGCACGCGCGCGCGAATCTGCATCGCGTTGGCCGGAAGCCGCTCGAGCCGCGCGATGATCGCGCCGGGCGTGGAGGCGGCAGCTTCCATCGTGGCCCTGCCGGCCACGACGTTGTCGAAAGTGCTCATGCGGGGTGTCTCCTGGATCGTTTCGCCGGTCAGGCAAGCGCTTTGGTCGTGTCCGCCAGGGCTTCCGTATCCACTGCCCGGCCCTGGTTCATCCACTTGCGTGCGAGCTTCAGCTCGCGTGCGTTGTTGATGGCGATGACACCTCTCACATGTCCATCGCCCAAGAAAAACAGCGTCGCGCGGCGCGCGGCGAGATCGCCGCGCACGACGAGCTGCGCATCGGCCGGCAGATCGCCGAGGATCTGCAGGTTCACGTCGTACTGATCGGACCAGAACCACGGAATTTCCGCATACGGCGCACGCACGCCGAGCACGGCCTTCGCGGCCGCGATCGCCTGGTTTTGCGCGTTCGCCCACGATTCGAGCCGCACGCGCCGCTTCAGCCAGCCGTTGTGATGGTTCGCGACGTCGCCGCACGCGAAGATCGCCGGGTCGCTGGTCGCGCCGAATTCATCGACGACGATGCCGTCGTCGAGCGCCAGCCCTGCGTCGCTCGCGAGCGACGCATTCAGCGCGAGGCCGATGCCGGCCACCGCGAAATCGGCGTCGATCGTCGTGCCGTCGGCCAGCGTCGCGCGCACCTTCGATGCGTCGTCCGGCTGCGCGTCGAGCGATGCGAGCGCCGCGCCGAGACGCACGTCGACACCGTTCGCGCGATGCAGGTCGAGCAGGAAGTCCGACACGATCTGCGGCACCGAGCGCCCGCACAGACGCGGCGCGCCTTCGACGACGACGGCCTCGACACCGAGCTTGCGCGCGGTCGCCGCGACCTCGAGGCCGATCCAGCCGCCGCCGATCACGAGCACGCGCCGGCTCGCACGCAGCTTCTCGCCGAGCGCGGCCGCCTCGTCGAGCGTGCGCAGGTAGTGCAGGTTCGACGTCTTGACGAGCGCATCGGGCAAGCGGCGCGACGTGCCGCCGGTCGCGATCACGAGGCGGTCGTATTCGATCTCGCGGCCGCTTTCGGTCTTCACCACGCGGCGCGCACGGTCGATCGACGCCGCGCGTTCCGGCTGCCATGCCTCGACGTTCAGCGTATCGAATTCGTCCGGACGCACGACGCGCACGGTCTCGATGTCGGCGTCGCCGGCCAGCACGGCCTTCGACAGCGGCGGACGCTCGTACGGCAGGTGCGGCTCGTCGGCGATCATCACGAGGCGGCCCGCGAACCCTTCCGCGCGCAGCGTCTTCAGCACCCAGCCGGCCGCCTGGCCGCCGCCGATCACGACGACCGTGCCCGGCGCGGCCGCTTTCTGCGTGTTTGGTTCGTTCACGATTTACGCTCCGTCATGAACTTGCCTTCCGGCGCCTTCGCGTTCTTCTGCCGGCGCGTGTTGCCGTCGAGGCCGCCGTCGACGGCCCATTCGGCGAACACGGTCGGGCCCGGTTCGAATTCGCGCGGCTGCCATTCCGGTGTGAGCACGTCTTCATCCGCGTAGTACTCGATCAGCGCGCCGGCCGGATTCTGGAAGTACCAGAAGTACGCGGACGACACCGGGTGACGCCCCGGGCCGAGCTGCGTTTCCCAGCCGCAGCGATCGATGTGCATTCCTCCGCCGAACACTTCATGGATGTCGCGCACGGTGAACGCGACGTGGTTCAGGCCGCGCTTGCCATTCGGCAGCGCGAGCAGGAACAGGTCGTGGTGGCCGCCGTGCGGTGCGCAGCGCATGAACGCGCCGCGGCCCGGATAGCGGTCCGACGTCTCGAAGCCGAGCAGGTCGTGATAGAACGTTTCCTGCGCGTCGAGGCAGTTCGTGAAGAACACGACGTGCCCGACCTCGACCGGCTCGGCGCGCGCATAGATCGGGCTCGGCTGGTCGACGCGCATCGTCTGGCCCCACACGTTCGACGGCGAGCCGGTGATGTCGAGCGCGCGCTTGCGCGTCACCTCGATACGGATCGCCATCCCGTTCGGATCAATGCAGCCGAGCGCATCGTCCTGTGCGTAATAGCCGGGCTGGCCGGCCAGCTTCGTGCGCAGCGCGTCGAGTTCCTGCCGCGTCGCGACGCCCCACGTGACTTCACGCAGCGTCGGGCCCGCTTCGAACGCGGGCGGCAGCGACGGATCGTCGGCTTTCACGACCAGCACGGTGCAGCCGTTCATCGTCTCGAAACGTGCGCGCGTGTCGTCGTGCGCGACTTCCTTCAGCCCCCAGTCGGCGAAAAAGCGCCGGCACGTCGCGAGGTCGTCGACACCGTACGTGATCTGCTCGATACCCAAGATGCTCATTGCGTCATTCCCCTTCGCTCAGTTCGCCCACGGCAGCGGCGCGTCGTTCAAGCCCCAGTAGAGGCTCTTCTGCTGCATGTACTCGCGGATCCCGAGACGTCCCTTCTCGCGGCCCATCCCGCTCTCCTTCCAGCCCGAGAACGGCGTGGAGATCGAGAACAGCTTGTACGTGTTGATCCAGACGGTGCCCGTCTCGAGCGCGCGCGCGAGGCGCCAGGCGCGCTTGTAGTCGCGCGTCCAGATGCCGGCGGCGAGGCCGAACACGCTGTCGTTCGCCTGCGCGATCAGCGATGCTTCGTCGTCGAACGGCATCGCGACGAGCACCGGCCCGAAGATTTCTTCCTGGCAGATGCGTGCGCTGTTCGGCAAGCCTTCGAGAATCGTCGGCTGGTAGAAGAAGCCGTCCTCGCGCCCGTCGCCCGACGGCCGCTCGCCGCCGCACAGCAGGCGCCCGCCTTCTTCCAGCCCGAGCGCGACGTAGCGCTCCACCGATTCGCGATGCTTCGCGCTGATCAGCGGGCCCATCTGCGTGTCGGGCCGCGTCGGGTCGCCCACGCGCAGCTTGCGCGCGCCAGCGACCAGCCGCTGCATGAATTCGTCGTACACCGCGCGCTGCACGAACAGCCGCGAGCCCGCGATGCAGGCCTCGCCCGACGAGCTGAAGATGCCGTACAGCACACCGTTGACCGCATGATCGAGATCCGCGTCGTCGCACACGATCGTCGGCGACTTGCCGCCGAGTTCCAGCGACACGGGCATCAGCTTTTCCGCCGCGATGCGCGCGATGCCGCGGCCCACTTCGGTGCCGCCGGTAAACGACACCTTCTTCACGAGCGGATGACGAACCAGCACGTCGCCGATCACCGAGCCCTTGCCCGGCAGCACGCTCAGCACGCCCTTCGGCACGCCGGCCTCCTCGCAGATGCGGGCCAGCGCGAGCGACACGAGCGGCGTGACCTCGGCCGGCTTGAGCACCACCGCGTTGCCGCCGGCGAGCGCCGGGGCCAGCTTCTGCGCATCGGACGCGATCGGCGAGTTCCACGGCGTGATCGCCGCGATCACGCCGATCGGCTCGTGCACGCTCATCGTCAGGTAATCGCCGCGTGACGGCGTCAGTTCCTCGTCGAGCGTCTCGAGGCATGCCGCGAAATAGCGGAACGTGTTGGCCGCGCTCGCGACCAGCACGCGTGTCTCGCCGATCGGCTTGCCGTTGTCGCGGCGTTGCAGGTTCGCGAGCGCCTCGTGACGCTGCATGATCAGGTCGGCGATCCGGTACAGCACCAGCGCGCGCTGGTGCGGCTTGAGTCCGGCCCAATCGGCGCGACGCCATGCGGCGTCGGCGGCCACGACGGCGTCGGCCGCGTCTTGCGCGTTCGCCGTCGATACTTCCATGTTCAGCGACTGGTCGGCCGGATAGATGCTCGTGTAAGGCGCGCCGCGGCCGCGCCGCCACTCGCCGCCGATCAGGATGTCGCCGTTGGGTACGAGGCTCGTATCGAATGGAGTCATGTCACAAGTCCCACAAATCTGTCTCTGCCAGCCGCCCGCGCCGTGGCGCAGGCGGCCGTTCAATGGCCCGAATGGTCGGAATGGCCGCGTCGTCCGCTCAGATCACGCAGCGGGCCGCGCGGTTGCGCAGCGCGCGGATCGCGCAATACGCGGTCAACGCGGACGTCTTCGGGTTGTCGGGCAACGGCTTGCCGCTCATTTCGAGCGACATCTCGCCGAATGCGCCGCGTGCGGTGATGCGGTGCACGTTGCGCGTGACGGCCGGATCGGCGATCAGGCGCACGCGCGTCGCGTCGAGGCCGAGACCCGCGAGCGCGACGGTCGCCGCGACGTTCGCGTTCTTCGGATACAGCCGCGCGGCGTCGCGTGCGGTGCCTTCGAAGATCACCTTCTCCTCGGTCATCGCACGCAGGTCGCACAATTCCTCGGCGGGTGTGCCGAGCCAGCCGAGCGGCGGCTTGCGGCCGACGTACAGCACCTCGTCGAGGCCGCCCTGCTTCGCCGACGCCAGCGCGTCGATCCCGCCGATCGCGCCGGACAGCAGCGTCAGCGTCGCGTCGCCTTCGTCGGCGGCCTGCGACAGCACGTCGAGCAGCGCGAGATCGGACAACGCGCCGATCGACGCGACTGCGCAGTCGGTGCCGGCCTTCAGCAGCGGCACGACGTGATCGACGAGCGCGCTGTGACCCGCGCATTCGAGCGCGAACTCGGGACGGCGGGCCAGCGCGTGGACCGACGACACGACCTCAACCGCACCGCCGAGCTCACGCTGCACCGCGTCGCGCTGGTGCTCCGGCACGATCACGTGCGCGACGCGCAACGATGCATCGTGCTCGACCGCGTGATACACGGCCGCACCGATCGCGCCGAAGCCGATCATCGCGACGTCGACGGGCGCATGCCCGTGTGCGTGTCCGTTACGCATATTGCCGCTCCGACGGCTCTTCCTTCTTCACCGGCGGGCCCGCGAAGTTCGATGCGAACGCGCCGACCGACAGCATGTCGACCTCGACCATCACGGGCCCTTCCTTCGCGATCCCTTCGCGCACGATCGCTTCGGCCTGGTCGAGCGACGTGATCCGGTAGTGCGTGAGGCCGAAGCTCGCGCAGAACTGCGCGAAATCGGGCTGGTGCAGCTGCACGAAGCAGCGGCGGCCGCCGTACTGCGCGTCCTGAATGTTGCGGATCACGCCGTAGCACTGGTCGTTCATCAGCACGATCATCACGTTCGCGTTCTCCTGCACGGCCGTCACGAGCTCGCCGACGTTGACCATCAGGCCGCCGTCGCCGACCAGGCAGACCGTCTTCGCGGCCGAGCCGGCCAGCGCCGCGCCGATGCCCATCTGGATGCCCTGGCCGATGCCGCCGCCGAGCGCATGCACGCCCGCGCGCGGTTCGAAGATCTTCAGCAGGCGGTTGCCCCACGTGCTGTTCGAGATCGTCACGTCGCGCACCCAGTTGTAGTCGCGGCCGACCGCCCCTTGCAGCGTGTCGACGAGCTTCTTGTAGGGCCCAAGGCCTTCCGCCACGCTGGCGACGGCCTGCTCGCGCGCCGCCGCGAGATCGAGCGCGAATTGCGGATCGACGGACAGGCGGCCTTCGAGGCGATCGGCCAGCTCGGCCAGCACGCGCTTCGAATCGCCGTGCACGAACAGCTCGTTGCGATAGCCGCGGTTGTCGGCGAGCGCATCGGCGTCGACGCGGAACAGCGGCTGCGGCAGCGCGAGCTTGTACTTCAGCGTCTCGTTGCCGCGCAGGCGCGAGCCGACCACGACGAGCGCGTCGCAGGTCTTGTAGAACGCCTCGACGGACGCATGCACGTTGAACGCGCCGAGCGTCGCCGGGTGATCTTCCGGCAGCACGCCGCGGCCCTGCACGCTCGTCACGACGCCAAAGCCGAGCTTCACCAGGCGTTCGACTTCCGCCCGCGCATGGCGCGCACCGCCGCCGAGCCACAGCAGCGGACGGCGCTTGGCCGCCAGCGCGTCGGCGAGCTTCGCGACGCGTGCGTCGTCGTGCTCGCGCACCGCGACGTGCGCCGGCGCGAGGTCTTCCGGCCATTCGATTTCGGCGGCCTGGATGTCGATCGGAATCTCGACCGACACGGGGCCGGTCGGCGCGGTTTGCGCGATACGCACCGCTTCGCGGATCGTCGGCAGCACGGTTTCGACCGTGCGCACGCGGAACGCGGCCTTCGAGATCGCGTCGAGCATCGTGAGCTGGTCCGGCGCTTCGTGGATGTAGGCCAGGTCCTGGTCGAGATACGGTGTCTCGATCTGCCCCGTGATGTGCAGCAGCGCCGTGCCTGCCGTCAGCGCCTCGACCATTGCGCCGGCCGCGTTGCCCGCCGCCGTGCCGGTGCTCGTGAACGCGACGCCGAGGCCGCCCGACACGCGGGCCAGGCCGTCGGCCATGTTCACCGCGCCCGCTTCACCGCGCGCGCCGACATACCGGATGTTGCCGCGCGAGTTGATCGCGTCGAGGATCGGCATGTTGTGGATCGAGATGACACCGAATGCGGTTTTGACGTCGCACTGCTCGAGAAAGGCGGCAATCAGCTCGCCAACCGTGGTTTTTTTAGACATGGCGTGCAAAGCCTCCAGAAACGTCGATATGGCTGCCCGTCGTGTAGGACGACAGATGCGTTGCGAGATAAAAAAGTGCCCAGGCTGCCTCGTCGGGCTTGCCGAAGCGGTTCAGCGGAATGTTCTTCTTGCGGGCGAGCGCGCCCGTCCAGTCTTCCCAGCTTTCGCCGGCCTGCGCCTGCGCTTCGTAGCGGCGGCGCCACTGACCCGACTCGACGATGCCGATCAGGATCGAGTTCACGCGGATGCGCTGCGGCGCCAGTTCGGTCGCGAGCGACTTCACGAGGCTCAGCACGCCCGCGCGCGCCGACGACGTCGCGACCATGTGCGGCTCCGGCTGCAGTGCGAGCAACGAGTTCACGCAGGTGATCGTCGGCGCCAGCGCGTCGCGCAGCAGCGGCAGGAATGCGCGCGTCGGGCGGATGATGCTGAAGTACTTCAGTTCGAGCTCTTCGCGCCATGCGTCGTCGGTCGTGTCGGCGAAGGTCGACACGCGGCCCTGGCCCGCGTTGTTGACCAGCATGTCGGCCCGGCCGAAGCGCTCGGACACGGCCTGCGCGAACGCGGCCACGTCGGCTTCGTCGAGCACGTTGCAACGCACGGCGAGCAGTTGCGCGCCCGGGTATTTCTCGCCGAGTATCGCTTCGGCGCGCGCGAGGCGTTCGCCGTCGCGGCCGCAAATCGCGACCGACGCGCCGGCCTGCAGGAACCGTTCGGCAGTCGCGAGGCCGATGCCGGACGAACCGCCCGTCACCACCGCCACCTGCCCGGTCAGATCGATCTCAATCATCGGAGTCCTAAAGCCTTCAGAAACGTGTGCTCGTCATCCGAGCGGTAATTGAGCCGCCGCGACAATTCCGCCGCCGCGCGCTGCACCTTGTCGAACAGGCCGTCGGCGATCAATGCCTCGTCGATCTCCGGCCGCGGCACCGTCACCGTGATGCACGCGACGATCTTCTGCGTGTCGTTGCGCACCGGCGCCGTGACCACCGAGATACCGCGCTCGAACGACGAATTGCTCACGCCGTAGCCGCGCAGCGCATCCTCGCGGATCACTTCGTACAGCGCATCGACCGTTTCCGGCGTCGCGCTCGTCATCCGGCTCAGCGTGCCTTCCGGATACAGCGCACGCAGCTCCTTCAGCGACAGGTCGCCCATCAGCACGTGGCCGTGGGTCGTCGCATGCGCGGGCAGCCGCGTGCCGACGTTCACGCGAATCGCGCTGAACACCGGCGACTGGCACTGCGCCTTCGCGACGAACACCACGTCGCGGCCGTCGCGGATCACGATGTGCGTCGTGAAGCCGGTCGCGTCGCGCAGGCTCTCGATCACCGGCAGGCCGAGATCGGTCAACTCCAGCGAGCTCAGGTATTCGAAGCCGAGCCGCAGCACGGCGATGCCCAGCTTGTAGTTGCGATCCTTGTCCGCACGCTCGAGAAAGCCGAGCGATTCGAGCGTCTGCAGCAGACGGAACACCGTCGTGCGCGGAATGCCGAGGCGCTTCGACAGCTCCGGCGCGCCGAGCACCGGCTCGCGCGGCGAGAATTCGGCGAGGATCCGCAGGCCGCGTTCGAGGCCCGGCACCACATAGCCGGCGTCGGCCTTGGTGCTCTCGGATTCTGGTTGTTGCAGCGGTTCGCTCATGCCATACCTCGCTGCGTGTCGCACTGACGACAGAACGTGTCGATGAGCGACGAATAGACGGCCGGCGCTTCCACGTAGCCGGCATGACCGGCCCGCGGAATCACCTGCAACTCGACCTGCGCGGCCGCGGCGATCCGCTCGCACGCGGCGGGCGGCGTGATCGCGTCGTTCGCGCCGACGGCCACGGCCGTGCGGCCGCGAAAGCCGGCGAGATCGGTCGCGAGATCGGCGTTCGCGAGCAGATGCGTGGCCTGCGCATAGCCGGCCGGCACGATGCGCGCCATGTTCCAGCGCACCCACGCACGCGCATCCTCGCTCGCAAAACCCGACAGCATGTTGCCGCTGCGCTGCTCGGCGAGCCCGGCCGGACCGAGTTCCTCTAGCATCGCGAGGCGCGCGTCGCGGCGCGTGTCGCGCGTTTCGGCGGGCGCGCGGCCGTAGCCGCCCGCTGGCGAGATCAGCAGCAGGCCGGCGATCCGCGCGGGCTTCATGCGGGACAAGCCGCCCGCGATGATCGCGCCGAGCGAATGCCCGACCAGCACGCAGCGTTCGATGCCGAGTGCCTCGAGCCACGCGTTCAGCGACGCCGCGTAATCGGCGGCGGTCGGCGATGCGCCGTGCACGGGGGTCGACACGCCGTAGCCGGGCGCATCCCACGCCACCACGCGTCGCGACGCGCCGAGCGTGTCGAGCTGGCACACCCACGATGCGGCGCCCGAGCCGATCCCGTGCAGCAGCACGACGGGCAGCGCGTGGCCCGCATGCTGCGCGCCGGCCTCGCGATAACCGATCGTGCCCGCCGCGCCGGCCGCGCAGCGCTGTTCGGGAAACTGCCCGAGCAGCGCGGCGAATGCCGCGGTGCGGTCGCGTTCACGTTTGTCGATGACACTCATTGCTTGGCTCCGCCCCGTCTCAGCGCTTGATCTTCGCGAGCGGCGAATCCGGCGGATAGGTCGGCGTGATGGGCTTCGCCGAACCGAGCATCACGCACATCAGCGCGTCTTCCTCGCCGATGTTGATTTCCGTGCGATACACG
This sequence comes from Burkholderia sp. Tr-862, assembly GCF_011753085.1. Taxonomy (NCBI): domain Bacteria; kingdom Pseudomonadati; phylum Pseudomonadota; class Betaproteobacteria; order Burkholderiales; family Burkholderiaceae; genus Burkholderia; species Burkholderia sp. Tr-862. The sequence continues at coordinate 11,228 of NZ_VWWG01000033.1, read as the reverse complement.
CCCGGCGGCACCGAGATCAGATCGCGCTCGCCGAGGATCGCTTCCCAGGTCTCGCCGTCGCGCTCGCAGATCACCTTCATCTTGCCGCGCAGCACGAAGAAGATTTCCTCGACGTCAGTGTGGATGTGGCTCGGGCCGATGTTGCCGGCCGGGATGACCATCGTCGAAAACGTGAAGTTGCCGGCCGGCACCGTGTTGACGTCCTTCGCGACGCCCGTGCCGCCCGTGCCGACGTAGCGCATCTGCGCACGGCGGTACTTCGGGTCGTAGTCGGCCTGGAACTTCAGCGCGTCCCAGTCGTAGCGCCGCGTCGCGTAGCGCGCGACGCGCCCTTCCATCCAGTCGCCGAAGCTTGCGTCTTCCGGCTGGTCCCACGACTTGCGTTCGAGATCTGCATCCGCCATCGTCCTCTCCTTCATTCAGAGTGAAAACTTCAATTCAAATCAATTCATTACGAAGCCGCCGTTCACCGGCAGCAGCTGACCCGTCACGAAGCGCGCGCCGTCCGACAGCAGGAACAGCACGGGGCCCGTCACGTCGTCGGGCACCTGCGCGCGCGTGAGCGCACGGCCCTGCATGTAGAACGCATGCCGTTCGGCCGGCACGTAGGCCGTCGCCTCGACTTCGGTGAGCCCCGGCGCGATCGCGTTGACCGTCACGCCGTGCGCGCCGAACTCGCGTGCCAGCGCATGCGTCATCGCGATCACGGCGCCCTTGCTGGCGACGTACGCGAGCAGCTTCGGCGCGCCCCATAGCGCGGTGTCCGACGCGAGGTTCACGATCGCGCCGCGGCCCGAGCGCGCGAGGTGCGGCAGTGCCGCATTGCTGACGAGCCACACGCCGCGCACGTTCACGTTCATCACGGCATCCCAGGTCGGCACGTCGAGTTCCGTCGACAGCCTGCCGCCCGAGTTCGTGATCGCCGCGTTGTTGATCAGCGCGTCGATGCCGCCGAGCGCCGCCGCGCCCTGCGCGACGAATGCGTCGACGCTCGCCGGATCGGCCAGGTCGAGCGCGAAGAAATGCGCGGTGTGGCCGGCTTGCGCGAGCTGCGCGGCCAGCTCGCGGCCCTCTTCGGCGAGCACGTCGCCGAACGCGACCTGCGCGCCCGCTGCGACCAGCGCCTTCACGAACGCCGCGCCGAGACCACGGGCGCCGCCCGTGACGAGCACGCGGCGCCCCGGCAGCGACACGACCGGAGCGAACTCAGCCATTCGCGGGCTCCGCCGCGGCATGTGCCGCACGGTGCGCGTCGAGCGCTGAAAGGTGTTCCTGCGCGCGCTGGCGCAGCATCCGGCGCACGCGCGTGATGCCGACGTCGTGCTGGTACAGGTATTCGTGATCGCGTGCATGCGGCGCGAGGCTTTCGAGGACGTAGCGGTCCTGCTCGAGCACGTCCCAGTGCAGGCCCTCGAGGCGGTTGCGATACATGAAGCGCCACACGTCGCGCTGCCAGCCGCTGACCTTGCGGGTGCGCCAGAAGTAGACCTGGCAGTTGTCGCCGTCGACCGGCGTCGCGAAGCCGATGATCCCGAAGTTGCCGCCCGGGCCGAACTTCTGCTTGTACGGAATCGCGAGGCGCATCCACAGGCAGCCGGTTTCGCCGAGCTCGACCCAGTCGAAGTTCACGTCGCGCTGGCCGACCTTCTCGAACATCAGGCCCGTTTCCGTCTTGCGCACGCGCATGTCGGCCTGCTTGTCGCCTTCGGCCATCGAGTGCGACGTCGCGTGCAGGTACGCGCCGTGCATCGGGTCCATCACGTTGTCGATCGCGTACTGGTAATTGCACTTCCAGTTCGACACGCACAGGAAGTGGCCGTACTCGGCGTCGACCAGTTCTTCCGGCAGGTTCAGCGGCGCCGGTTCGCCGTGCGCTTCGTCGCCGAACCACAGGAAGATCGCGCCGGCCTTCTCCTCGACCGGATACGACTTCACGCACTTCATGCCTTCGAGCGGACAGTTCGACACGGCCGGCACGCGGTTGACCGTGCCGCCGCCGTCGATTTCGACGCCGTGATACCAGCAGGCGATGTTGCCGCCGAGGTTCCAGCCGAGCGACAGGCGCGCGCCGCGGTGCGGGCAGCGATCCTCCAGCGCATGGACCTTGCCCTCGTGATCACGCCACAGCACGATCTGCTCGGACAGGCGCGTGAGGCCGACGGGCGCGTTCGACACCTGCCAGCTCGGGGCGACGGGATACCAGTAGTTCTTGATGCCGCGGTCGAGATAGGCGCGGACCGGGTCGTGTTGGACTTCGTGTTGTGCGGGGGACGTCATCAGTGTGCTCCGGATGCGGTTGTCGTCGGGTCGGCGGTCACGCGGCTCGCGCGCTCATTCCGCCAGCGAGGCCATTTCGGCGCGGAAGCGCTCAGGTGTCCATGCCGTGCCGTCCGGCGCACGGAAGCCGATGCGGTTCAGGCCCGCGACGACATCGTCCAGCTCGGTCGCGCCGCTCTCGAACACGCGTTCGAGCGCATCGCCGAGATCGTTCTCGTACTGGGTCGGCGCGGCCTTGCGGTTCTGCCAGACCTGGTTCTCGACCTGGCCCGGGATCTCGATCTGTCCCTTGCCGGCGACGTTGTTCGGCTGCGGCGCCACCCACGGCTTCAGGAAGGGATTGAAGTTGACGGTCGCTTCTTTCATGTCATTCCACCTTGATCTGGATTTCCTCGCCGGCCAGGCGCACCGCGTACTGCTTCAGCGCGCGCCCGCCCGGGCCCTTCAGGCATTCGCCCGTCTTGATGTCGAACACGGCCTCGTGCAGCGGGCATTCGACCGTGCCCTCGTCGACGAAGCCCTGAGTCAGCAGCGCGTATGCATGCGGGCACACGTTCTCGAGCGCATACACCTCGTCGCCGACGCGGTAGATCCCGATTTCGACGCCGTCGGTCCGCTTGAACTCGATCGGCGCGTCTTCCGACAGCGCGCCGGCGTGCCCGGCGCAAATCCATTGTTCAGACATCTCAAACCCTTCCTTCTGATCGACTCTCGGTTCGCTCCGGAATTGTTCCATATCCGGAACAGCAGTTTATGGATGGTGATTATAGAAGCGACTTTCCACGAGCAAAACAAAAAGCTGCATGTCCTAGGGAAAACACTGACCGTTGAGTCGGCGATCTCCGCCGCAACGCGCGTCAAATGTAATTTTGTGTTTGGTGGCGGGTATTTAAGTCCGTTTTTCTGGATTCTCGAACCCGTGTTGCGGATCACCCTCATCTCCATCCGACCCGATAAATTTATTTTTGATACGGCGCACGACACCTCTATACTCCATTCCATCAGAGGCACGCCGTTCCTTCTATGGAACAATAAAGAGCGCCCGCCCCGGTGGCAGAAACGCGCGACGGCCGGCCGTCCCCGCGCCCGCCGCCACGGCATGTTTTCCGTCAGGTTTGGAGAGTCAGGAGATCAAATGGTCAAGCAAGCGGTAGCAGCAGCAGTCATCGGAATGAGCGCCGTGTCCGGCGCGTGGGCGCAGAGCAGCGTGGTGCTGTACGGCAGCATGGATGCCGGCGTCGCGTACGTGAACAACGTCGGCGGCCATGCGAAGTGGGCAATGATCCAGGGCAACACGCAGCCCGACCGGTGGGGCCTGAAAGGCAAGGAAGACCTCGGCGGCGGCCTGTCGGCGATCTTCCAGCTGGAAAACGGCTTCTATACGAACAACGGTCAGTTCGCGACCGCGAACACGATCTGGAATCGCGCGGCGTTCGTCGGGCTCAGCTCGGAGCGCTACGGCACGTTGACGCTCGGCCGTCAGACGCCGCTGACGTTCGACTATCTCGATCCGCTCAGCACCGCGTATCTCGCGATGAGCTGGTATGCGTTCCACCCCGGCAACATCGACGGGCTCGCCGCGACCGGCAACGTGCCGTACAACAACGCGGTCAAGTACCGTTCGCCGAGCTTCGGCGGCTTCTCGGCCGCGGCGACGATGGCGCTCGGCAACACGACGAACTTCTCGACCGGCAAGTCGGTCGGCGTCGCGCTGAACTATGCGAACGGGCCGTTCAAGGCGTCGGCCGTCTACTCGAACGAGCACGACCGCTCGATCCTGATCAGCCAGACGGGGATCACGTCGTTCCAGGGGCAAAATACCGCGAACGGCTATCTGGCGAACAAGGTCGAGAACATCGGCGCGGGCGCGTCGTACCAGATCGGCGACTTCCTCGTGCACGGCCTCTACACGCGCGTGAAGATGCAGTCGAACGGGTTTTCCGACACGTTCCAGAGCTACGACGCGGGCGTGAACTATCGCAGCAGCGCGTTCAACACGATCGCGGGCGGTGCGGCGACGACGACGCTGGCCGGCCGCCGCTGGACGCAGGTCGAGCTCGGCGACATCTATTCGCTGTCCAAGCGCACGCAGCTCTATGCGAACGTGCTGTTCGAGCACGGCTCGGGCGGTGCGAAGGCCGCGTTCTTCACGGCCGGCACGTCGAGCACCGCGAACCAGGTGGTCGTGCTGACCGGCATTCATCACTCGTTCTGAGCGGCGACGGGCGCACGCGCCCGATGACGAAAACGAAAAGAGCAGCCCGTGGGCTGCTCTTTTTTTGCTGGTGAAGCCGTGCGATGCGGCGGCCGGCTCGACGGGTCAGAACATCGCGACCCGATGGCGCGCGTGCGCGAACGTCGGGTCGCTTTCGAGCGGCCGGTAGTTCAGGCGCTGCGACAGGTCGACCGCCGCGCCGCATACCGCTTCGACGAGCCGCTCCTTCTCGCCGGCCTCGCCGATTTCCGAGCGCGGCACCGTCGCCGTGATGGCCGAGACGATCGCGCCCGAATGGTCGCGCACGGGCGCGGTCACCGCCGAGATGCCGCTCTCGAACGCGGCCTCGCTGACCGCGTAACCGAGCCGCGCGTAATGACGCACGCGCTCATACAGCTCGTCGACGGAGCCCGGCGTGCGCTCGGTGAACTGCTCGAGCCGCTTTTCCGGATACAGCTGGCGCAGCGCGTCGCGCGTGAGGTCGCCCATCAGCACGTGGCCGTGCACGGTCGCGTGCGCGGGCAGCCGTGTGCCGACGTGCACCTTCACCGAACCGAACATCGACGTGTTGCTCTGGGCCTTCGCGACGAACACGACATCGCGCTGGTCGCGGATCAGCAGGTGCGTCGACAGGCCCGTCGCGTCGCGCAGCCGTTCGAGCACGGGCGCGCCGAGGTCGGTCAGTTCCAGCGAATTCAGGTATTCGAAGCCGAGCCGCATCACGCCGACACCGAGCCGGAAATAGCGGTCGCCGTTCACGCGCTCGAGAAAGCCGAGCGCTTCGAGCGTCTGCAGCAGACGGAAGGTGGTCGTGCGCGGGATGCCGATGCGCTTCGACAACTCGGGCGCGCCGAGCACCGGCTCGCGCGCGGAAAATTCGGCGAGGATCCGCAGCCCGCGTTCAAGACCCGGAACCAGATACGACGACGCGCCGCCGGACGATTCGTCGTCGCCCGCGCCCGGCTTCGACGCGTCGTGCTCGACGTCGTCGCTGGCTGCCGCGCGCGGCACGCTTGCCGGCTTCGCCGGCGGTTTCGGTGCACCGCTCATCGTTGGATTGACCCTGTGCACATGGACGGAATGGAAGCGTTCACAAAAGACCCGCAATGCTTGATTATGGATTTTCGACCGGACCGGATCAACTCGATCCGGCGCAGGCGGCCGACGGCCCGGTGCGCCCGACCGGACAGCCGGACTGTCATATAGCCTGATGCGATCGAAAGAATAACAGCGATAGGCATGACTGCCCACCGGAACGTCGTCGGGTGCGGGGGGGCGGTGGGTGAACGCGAGCGCACCGTACGCGACGTCGCATACGGATCGATTCGGGCAAGTCGAAAAGAGGGGGAATGGAACAGGAAAACACGGGACAACGAACGACCACGCCGATCCGGGATCGGTGTCGCGATTGGCGCGACGGCGTCAGGCCGTCACGGTGTCGTCATACTCGGCGCGCGCGAGCTGACCAGCGGCATAGGCGTCGGCTTCTCCGCGAAAGCCGTCCGTGCTGAATGCGACGACTTTCACACCGACGCCGGACGCCCGCTTTACTGTCAGCGCCCATTGCCAACCGCCGTCTTGTTCGAAGACGTGCAGCGAGGATTCGAGGGATGAGTCCAGTACGGTCACGGGTTATGCTCCTGCCCTGCGTGTCCTATTGGCGACACCTCGGGCATGTCGAAAAAATGCGCCGGTTCGCGGCGCGTTTCAGCTATTCGACAGTCTAGTCAAGGAATGTTGCGACGCACCATCAGGGCTTACACCTGCCTATCGGAACCAGGTGGTTGATCGAATCCACCTGAAACCCTTACGGCACGGGCCTGGCGGGCATATTTGCGGCGCACGATACAGCACTCGTGCGGCAACGTGCCGCATGGACGACCGATGGATCGTATCGATCGAAAAACGGGTCATGATCGAACGCGAGCGCCCCGCCCGGGCGGCATGGCCAGCGACTAACGACCCGCCGCCGCCGACACCACCCGCCGGAACGTCAGATTGATGCGCTCGCCCTGCACGGCCGGCGCCTTGGGCACGCGGTGCTGCCATTCGGCCTGCGTGCGGCCGCGCATCACGAGCAGGCTGCCGTGCGTCAGCCGGTACGCATGCACGACGCCGGTCGCACGGTGACGCAGGTCGAACACGCGCATCGCGCCGAGGCTCACCGACGCGATCACCGGTGCGTCGCCGAGCTCCGGCTCGTTGTCCGCATGCCAGCCGAGGCTGTCCTGTCCGTTGCGGTAACGATTGAGCAGCACGCTGTTGAAATGCGCGCCGCACGTAGCCTCGACCGCACGCTTCAGGTCGAGCACGGCCGCCGTCCACGGCGCGGGCACGTTGCGGATCCCCGAATACACGTAGACGGCGTCCGGCTCGCCCTGCCACGCGGTGAGCCGCGGCAGCGGAATGCGGCCGCGCGGCGTGCGGATCGTGTCCTGCCGCCACGCGACTTCATCGACCAGCGCGGCCAGCACGCGATCGGCGTCGGACGGTGCGAGCCAGTCCGGGTACCAGTCCACGTCGGGCGCGGGCGCATCGGCGAAAAGATCGGGCGTCGACATGTCGGGATCAGGCAGAAAATGAACGGTACAGACGGACCATGCCTGCATGGTAGACAACGGCGACACGCGCCGCCATGCGCTGTCATTCCGGCGCGTGACGCGGCCGTCCGCGCGAACAGCGAACAGCGAACCGCGAAGCCGATGCATTTGCGGCGTGTCACGCCATCATCGCAGCGCGCGTCGATTTCGACGCTATCGCGCGCCCGTCACCCAGTCGCGCGCGTCAACCGGATCAGCGTGATTTCGGACGGCACGCCGAAGCGGTTCGGCGGCCCCCAGTAGCCAGTACCGCGGCTCGTATAGAGCCACATCGCGCCGAAGCGGTTCAGCCCGCCGATCACCGGCTGCTGCAGACGCACGAACGGCGGCCACGGCAGGAACTGGCCGCCGTGCGTATGGCCGGACAGCTGCACGGTGAAGCCGGCGCGGCTCGCCGCTTCCGCGCTGCGCGGCTGGTGCGCGAGCAGGATCTTCGTCGCGACGTCACGCGGCGCGCCCGCCAGCGCCTGCTCGGGGTCGCTGCGATGCGCGGGATCGAACCCGCCCGCCGTGAAATCGGTGACGCCCGCGAGCACCGCGCGCGCACCGTCGTGCTCGATCAGCACGTGCTCGTTGAGCAGCACCGTCAACCCGATGCGCCGGAATTCGTCGATCCACGCGTGCGCGCCGGCGTAGTACTCGTGGTTGCCCGTCACGAGGAAGCTGCCGTGCCGCGACTGCATGCGGCCGAGCGGCGCCGTGTGTTCGCGCAGCCGCTTGACCGAGCCATCGACCACGTCGCCCGTCACGACGACGAGATCCGCCTCGAGCGCATTGACCGCCCGCACGATCCGCTCGATATAAGGACGCTTGATCGTCGGCCCGACGTGAATGTCCGACAGTTGCACGATCGTCAGCCCGTCGAGCGCGGCCGGCAGCCCGTCGACCGGAATCGACACGCGCTTGACCGCCGCCGTGCGGCGCGCGCCGACGAATCCGATCGCGGTGACCAGCACCGCGGCCACCAGCACGCCGAGCGCCGTGTCGGAGGTCGCGCCGCTCCAGGCGCCGTCATGCCCGAGATGCCGCCACACGACGACGCCGAGCAGCACCAGCTCGCGCAGGAACGTCAGCACCAGCAGCGACGAGAAGAAGCCCATCGCGAGCGAGCCGGCCCAGCCGACGAGCGTCGCGGCCCAGCCTTCGTCGAAGCGGCGCGAGAACATGCCGACCGGGATCAGCACGACGAAGCTCGCCAGTACCAGCGCCGCGATCGTGCGCGCGAGCGGCGACGCGAATGCGCCGGGAATGATCCGCAACCCGACATACAAATGGAACAGCACGCCGATTGCGATGAACCGGACAAAGAAACTTCGCATGGAACATTCATCCTCGTTGCGATACCACCGTCGCGCGACGCGTCGGCCGGGATCGTGACGTGACGTCAAGTCTCGTCATGCCCCGCGCCACGCGCCGCGTCCTTCGCACGATGGTACACAGATACCGGCCGGCTCGACCGGACGTGGATTCGCAACCGCTCGCGCAGCAATCCGGCTATCGCCGCCGCGATTCCCGCCCATCGGCGAACAACCGTCGCCGGCGCGGTTTCGTCTGACGATCCTTTACAGTCCGTCAGCAACCCTGCGCAAGCATGCGCTGGCAGAATCGCGGACCGCGCCACGACCGTACCCGAACGCCCGCCGGGCGCCCCGGTGCGCGCCGCATCGCTGGCGGTCCGCATCGCGCTGATTTATGATCGGCTCCGTATCGCGGAATCGTCGTCGCGGCAACGAACCGCATTGCGCCGTGCCCGGCATCCACCCCCAACGTCGAGCTCGTCACACCATGAGAAAAACAACGCCGCGCGTACCCCTACGCGCCGCCGCCGTCCTGGTGCCAGCCCTGCCGCTCGCGGGCTGCACGTCGCGCGGCGCACCGTCGTACGTCCTGTTCGGCGCGTATTTCCCGCTCTGGCTCGTCAGTGCGATCGTCGGCATCGTCGGCGCGATCGTCGCGCACCGCGTGTTCGTCGCGACCGGCTGGGCCGCCACGGTGCCCTATCAGCTTGCGGTCTGCACCGCGATCGGGCTCGTGGTCGCCGTGATCGTATGGCTCACCGGCACGGGGCCGTTTGCATGAAGGCCGCCGGAATCGCCCGCCCCTCCACGAAAGGCCGCGTGATCGCGCTGGCGATCGTCGCGCTCGGCATCGCCGCGCTCGCGTACGCGTACCACCGCACATCGGCCTACCCGTCCACCGACGACGCGTCGATCGACGCAGACCTCGTCCACGTCGCGTCGCCCGTCGGCGGCCGCATCGTGCGGCTCGCCGTGCACGAGAACCAGCGCGTCGCGAAAGGCGACCTGCTGTATGAAATCGATCCGGTGCCGTACCGGCTGACGGTCGCGCAGGCGCAGGCTGATGTCGAGCTCGCGCGCGCATCGCTCGACACGCGCCGCCGGTCGCTGATCGGCGAGCATTCGAACGCGGCGGTCGCCGCCGAGCAGGTCAAGCGCGCGACGCAGAATTACGATCTCGCAACGCGCGACGTGAACCGGCTCGCGCCGCTCGCCGCGCAGGGCTACGTCAGCGCGCAGCAGTTCGACCAGGCGAAGGTCCGGCAGCGCGATGCGGCCGTGTCGCTCGCGCAGGCCAAGGAACAGCAGCGATCGTCCGCGCAGACGATCGGTGACGATGCCGACGCGATCGCGACGCTCCATGCACGCGAAGCCGCACTCGCCCGCGCGCAGCACGCGCTCGACGACACGGTCGTGCGCGCGCCGCACGACGGGCTCGTGACCGGCCTGACCGTGCTCGCCGGCGAAACCCTCGCGCCGAATCAGTCGATCTTCACGCTGATCGACGCAAGCGAATGGTTCGCGGTCGGCAATTTCCGCGAGACGGCGCTGAATCGCATCGCGGTCGGCGATTGCGCGACCGTCTATTCGATGATCGACCGCAGCCGTGCGCTGACGGGCAAGGTGGTCGGCATCGGCGCGGGCATCGCGGACAGCGATCGCATCAACCTGCCGCGCGCGCTGCCGATCGTGCAGCGTTCGGTGAACTGGGTGCATGTCGCGCAGCGCTTCCCCGTGCGCGTGAAGCTCGACGAACCCGACGGCAAGCTCGTGCGTGTCGGCGCGAGCGCGATCGTCGAGGTCCGGCATGGCTCAGCCTGCCGCTGACGTCCGCGCGCCGGGCCCGCGCGAAGTCCTGCGACTGCTCGCGCCGTTTCCGGGGCGCACGTCGATCGCCGTGCGGGTCGCACTGATCTGCGCGCTGACCGTGCTCGTGACGAGCGCGTACGGTACGCCCGAAGCCGCGCTGTCCGCCTACGTCGTGTTCTTCATGATCCGCGCCGACCGCGTGACGAGTATCGTGCTCGCAGCGGCGCTACTGCTGATCATCACGATCGTGATCGGGCTCGTGCTCGGCGTCGCGATCTTCAGCATCGACTATTCGATCCTGCGGGTCGCGTGCATGGCCGTGCTGTCGGTCGGGCTGCTGTACCTGACGTCGGCCAGCAAGCTGCGCCCCGTGGGCGCGATCCTCGCGATGATCGTCGGCTTCGGGCTCGACCAGCTCGGCCTCGCGCCGTTTGGCGAAGCCGCGACACGCGCGCTGCTCTATATCTGGCTGACGATCGCGATTCCGGTCGGCGTTGCGATCGTCGTCAACCTGCTGATCGCGCCGTCGCCGCGCCGGCTCGCGCTCGCGCAGATCGCGAAGCGGCTGCGGCTCGCCGCGCAGCGGCTGCGCGGCGACGACGACGCGCGCGCGGCGTTCGACGCCAGTCTGCGCGAAGGCGACAAGCAGTTGCTGACGTGGCTCAAGCTGTCGAAACTCGAAGGCTCGTCGAGCGCCGCCGACGTTGCGGCACTGCGACAGGCGATTGCGTCGAGCACGGCGCTGATGGTCGGCGTCGCGCTGACCGATCGCGAACCCGACGCGCGGCTGCCCGCCGCGTTCGCCGCACCGATCGCGGCCACGCTCGACGAGATGGCGGCCATTCTCGAGCGTGGCGGCTATCCGGTCGACGTGACGCTCGCGCTGCCGCCGGCCGATGCACTGCCGCCGCTCGTGCGCGTCGCCGCGACCGATCTCCATGCGGCGATCACGCGCTTCGCGGAACCGGGCGCGGCGGCCGATACGACTGCACCCGCGCCGGCTGCCCCCGTCAGCGCGCCCGCTGCCGA
>NZ_VWWG01000356.1:0-1979 GCF_011753085.1 Burkholderia sp. Tr-862 | reverse complement strand
CGAAGCGCCCCGCGCTCGCGGGGCGCTTCGCGCGCGGCCTGCTGCTGCCGCGCGAAGGTCAGCTCGACAACCGGCAGGCGCTGCGTGCGCTGGCGGCGGGCCTCGCGCAGCGCAGCGTCGAGCTGCACTGGCACGCGACGATCGACGACGCGAACCGGCCCGACGCACATTTCACGATCGATTGCCGCGGTCTTGGCGCGAAATCCGCACTGCCCGCGCTGCGCGGCATCCGCGGCGAAGTCGCGCGGGTGCGCGCGCCCGGCATCGGGCTCACGCGGCCCGTTCGGCTGTTGCATCCGCGCTATCCGCTGTACATCGCGCCGAAGCAGGACGACCTGTACGTGATCGGCGCGACCGAGGTGGAGGGCGAGGACATGTCGCCCGTCAGCGTGCGCTCCGCGCTCGAACTGCTGAGCGCGGCGTTCTCCGTGCACCCGGCGTTCGGCGAGGCGCGCATCCTCGAGCTCAATGCGCAGTGCCGCCCGACGCTGCCCGACCACCGCCCGGCGGTGATCTGGGACGGCGCGACGACGCTCGCCGTCAACGGCCTGTACCGGCACGGCTTCATGATCGCGCCGGAAGTCGCGCATGCGGCGGTTGCGTTCGCGCAGGCCGCGCTCGGCGGCGCGTTCGCCGATGCCGATGCGTTCACCGCGTGGCGCGATGCCGCGCGCTGGCCGGCGCTCCTTCATCACCGCGACGACGCCCGCCAGCCGGCCTGATGCGCGCCGCCGACCGAATTCGATCAAGCCTCATGGATATCCAGATCAACCAACAGACCCTGACGCTGCCCGACGGCGCGACGGTGGCCGACGCGCTCGTGGCGTTCGGCGCGCGTCCGCCGTACGCGGTCGCGCTGAACGGCAATTTCGTCGCGCGCACGCAGCATGCGGCGCGCGCGCTCGCGACGGGCGACAAGCTCGACGTGGTGCACCCCGTCGCAGGCGGCTGAGCGCCGCCGGTTCGCCCCCGCTCTTCCAGGAAAACGACATGACGTCCCTCACTTCCGCCGACGCGCTGACGCTGTACGGCGAAACCTTCGCAAGCCGCGTGCTGCTCGGCACGTCGCGCTATCCGTCGCTGCAGTCGCTGTCCGATTCGATCGCCGCGTCGCGTCCCGGAATGGTGACGGTCGCGCTGCGCCGCCAGATGACGGGCGGCACCGCCGAAGCCGGTTTCTTCGACCTGCTCAAGCGTCACGCGGTGCCGCTGCTGCCGAACACGGCCGGTTGCCAGACCGTCGCCGAGGCGGTGACGACCGCGCACATGGCGCGCGAGGTCTTCGAGACCGACTGGATCAAGCTCGAGCTGATCGGCGACGACTACACGCTGCAGCCCGACCCCGTCGGGCTGATCGAGGCGGCCGCGCAACTGGTCAAGGACGGCTTCAAGGTGCTGCCGTACTGCACCGAGGATCTCGTGATCGGCCGGCGCCTGCTCGACGTCGGCTGCGAGGCGCTGATGCCGTGGGGCGCGCCGATCGGCACCGGCAAGGGCGTCGTGAACCCGTACGGGCTGCGCGTGCTGCGCGAGCGGCTGCCGGACGTGCCGCTGATCGTCGACGCCGGGCTCGGCGTGCCGTCGCATGCGTGCCAGGTCATGGAGTGGGGCTTCGACGGCGTGCTGCTGAACACGGCCGTGTCGCAGGCCACGCATCCGGAGATCATGGCGCGCGCGTTCGCGCAGGGTGTCGAGGCCGGCCGTGCAGCCTACCTCGCCGGGCCGATGGATGCGCGCGAGACCGCACACGCGAGCACGCCGGTCGTCGGGATGCCGTTCTGGCACCAGGACGGGGGCGGCGCATGAGCGCGCGCTTCGCCGATGCTTTCTGGCCGCCGGCCGACGAGCTGGCCGAAGCGGCCGAGCGGATTCGCGCACGCCTGGGCGACTGGCCGGCCGGCACGACGCCGTGGCGGCTGTGCGTCGCGGCGCCCGACGTGCCGGTCGACGGCGACGTGCTGATCGTGTCGGCCGGCGAC
>NZ_VWWG01000355.1:0-1802 GCF_011753085.1 Burkholderia sp. Tr-862 | reverse complement strand
GTCGCCGTCGGTTGCCGCCCGCGTCCGCGTCAGCGGCAGCCGACGGCGACGCCGCGATCGAACCGGACGCGCCGCGCCGTGCGGCGCCCGCTCCGTTCGCGCGGCTCGCGGGCGGCTTGCGCGCGATGAAGCGCTACGGCTTTCGCACGCGCTCGCTGTATTTCATCGAAGGCGCGCAACGCTGGTTCAGCTGGGACGACCCGGTCGCGCTCGCGGAAGAGGCGCACGCGCTCGCCGACTGGTGCCGCACGCACCGGATCGCGCTGGTGCTGCTGGTCGATCCCGAGATCGTGCGCACTGGCGCAGCTCCCGACACCGACGATCCGCCGCTCGTGCGCGTCGCGAATCGCGCGCCGCGCAGCGGCTTTCACGGCGTGTGCTCGGGCGTCGCGCAGTTGCAGCGCACGCACGGCGAGCTGCTGTGGGTCGTCGATTTCTGGCGCGGGGGCGATACGCTCGCGGCCGGCGAAGTGCGGCCGCTGCGCTTCGCGCCGGGCGGCCGGCTCGCGGCGATCGTCGACGGCGGTGCCGTCCAGCCGTCGCGCGGGATGAAGCTCGCGACCGACGAGGATCGCGTCGTCGTCAGCCGTGCGGTGCTCGACGACGCGGGCCGCGTGCCCGCCGGCTGGGAAATCGTCGACGACAACGCAGCGGTCGTCGCCGCCTGTGCGCACGCGCAGGCCGCGACCGCGGTGCTCGCGTTCCGCTCGCATCCGCAGCTCGAGGCATTGTGCGCGGCCGTTCACGCGCTGCGCCGGCAATGCGGCGGCGCGCTGAAGATCGCCGTCGTCGAACGCGGCGAGGTGCTGCGCCAGCAGTTCGAGATGCTCGTGCTGAGCGTCGGCGCGAACCGCGTCGTCGCGCGCGACCTGCCGCTGTCGCGGATGCAGGCCGCGGTGAACGCGCTGCACGGGCAGCTCTATGCGCGGCCCGTCGCGCCCGACTATCGCGCGGCGCTCGCGGCCGCGCTCGGCGATTCGGTGCTCGGCTACCTGCCGGTCGGCGCGTTCTGTCTGCGGATTCGCGCGGTGCTCGATCGCGGCGCCGTGCTCGCGCTGCCGCATACGCTCGCGAAGATCGCGCTGCTGCCCGGCGTGTCGCACGTCGACGCGCTGCGGCACTGCCGGCCGCGCCGCGCCGGCGACGTCGTGACGGCCGATGCCGGGCACCTGTACGTGTTCCTGTTCGCGTGCGAACCGGTCGATGCCGAGGACGCGCTCGCGCGGATCTTCGACGTGCCGGTCGATACGCTGTCCGATCGCGTCGTGTGTCTCGGGGCAGGCAGCATCGACACCGAGCTCGATGCGCTGAAGACCGAGAACCGGCGCGCGCCGATCGCCGACTACAGCGACCTGTTCGCGGCGGCGAAGCAACCGGGCGCGACGCGCGTGCCGGCCGAGCGCGCGGACGAAGGCGCGGGCGCGGTGAGTGCCGAACCGGGCGGCGAGCCCGATCCGAACCTCGACAACTCGCCGCGGCCCGTGCGCGACGAAGACCCCGTGCCGGCCGCCGCTGCGCCGGCGCCGTCTGCCGACATTCCCGCCGCGCGTGCGCGCGGCGCCATCCGCAGCGCGATGCCGCTGCGCAAGCCGGAGGGCGCATGATCGCCGAACTCGTCATCGGATTCATCGTCGGCATCGCGATCGCGGTGCCGGTGTGGATCGTCGCGCAGCACCTCGGCATCGGCATTTTCGTCGGCTTCTGGATGATCCTGTCGCACGTGAGCACCGCCGATTTCCTCACGCGCGGCGGCTTCGACTTCGCGGGCTGGCTCGCGACGGTGTCGCTGTCCGCGCTGTGGC
>NZ_VWWG01000354.1:0-1798 GCF_011753085.1 Burkholderia sp. Tr-862 | reverse complement strand
TCCCAGTACGCGCCGATCGCGAACCCGGTCACCGGCACGCCGATCATCGCGCCGTATTCGAGCAGCGGCACGTAATTGCCCTGGTAGGGGTAGTCGAGCTGCTGCGCGTCGATCCAGCCGCGCACGCCCGGCAGCGCGACGTCGCACCACGAGTAGTCGCTCAGGCAACCGAACACGTCCACCGCGGTGCCGGGCGGAAGTTGCGCGACGACCGGATAATCGGGCGCCGGCCCCGCAAAGAGTTCGGCCCCCGAGTTCGTGTAAGCGCTGCTTTGCGCGTCGGCGATCCCCGGCACGGCAGCGATGCCGAACAGGACGACGCACAGACTTCGGATGATGGTGTTGCTCATGTTGCTCTCCCGCGCGGTGCCGCCGCGCGTCGGTCAGTGTCGATGCCCGCCGCCCCAGTGTCCCCCGCCCCAATGTCCGCCACCCCAGTGGCCACCGCCCCACGGACGGTGCCAGCCCCGGTAGCCGCCGCCCCAATACCCGCGGAAGCCGAAGCCGATCGTGACGGGCGGCCCGTACCAGCCCGGGTAGTACGCGGGGTAGTAGGCCGGGTAAGGCACATAGGCAGGCGCCGCATAAACGGGAGCCGGCGCGTAGGCGTAGGCATAATCGTCCGTCGGCGGCGGCACGGCCGGCGCGGCGGATGTGGACGAGGTGGCCGGGCCGGCATTTGCCGGCGCCACCGGAATCTCGCGCTGCGACACCACAGCGGGCACGGGTGCGTAATACGGTGCATAGCCGTAAGGGCCCGTGTAATAGCAGCCACTCAGCGCGATCATGGCCAGGCCGATAATGGCTGGCCTCGCGGCGGGAATCGGGGTCATGTGAAGCTCCGCAGGAATTCGTGCGTCGCCGCACGGCGCGCGCCTGACTCTAGCTTACGTCCCCTGCATATTTCTGCGGGTTTGATCGGTTACTTTTTGTTTCGCCGCCGCAATTGAAGGGGTCGCACCGCGCGGGTACGCCGCGTGCTCGCGCGTCTGGCGCGCCGGCGTTGAAGTTGGCGCAAATGCCCTCACTTGGATATTCAATCAGGCTGGCCGGCGCGGACGGGTGTTCGCGGCCCCCGACGGCCTGAAACCAGCGGACTTCGGCCCGCCCAACAGGAACGCGGTTCACGCCGCCATCGACATGACTACGCCACGCCCCACGCTTCGGGCGGACACGCCCCTCGATCCGATCATCCAGCTGCTGGCGCTCGCCGGCGAACAGGGTTATCTGACGCACGCCGACCTCGTCGACGCGCTGCCGCCGGAAAGCGACAGCCCCGACGCGCTGGACGTCGTGCGCGCCGCGCTCGCGGACATCGGCATCGCCGTGCTCGACGAGCCGGCCGCGCCGGCGCCGTTCGCGGGCGCGGCACCGGTCGACGTCGATCGCGATGCGCTCGACGAGGGCCGCGCGCTGCTCGGCGATCTCGCCCGCGGCACGAGCGCGTCGACCGATCCGCTCGCGCTCTATATGCGACGCATTCATGCGGTGCCGCTGCTCAAGCGTGAGGACGAAATCGTGCTCGCCCGCGAGATCGAAACCGGCCGCCATCAGATCCTGCACGCGCTCGCCGGCTATCCGGCGGCGGTCGATGCGCTGCTCGCGCGCCATGGTGCAACGGGTGTAAGCGGCGCGGCCGGAGACGAAGGCGATGACATCGGCGACGGCGAACGCGACACGCCGGCACCCGCGCGCTACGACACGCTGCAGGCCGCCGTCGCGGCCTTGCGCGCCGCACTGCACGCACAAGGCTGCCGCTCGGCCGAATACCGCGACGCGCGCAACCGCCTCGCCGCAC
>NZ_VWWG01000353.1:0-1778 GCF_011753085.1 Burkholderia sp. Tr-862 | reverse complement strand
CCGGGCGCGGCGGCGCGCAGGCGCGCGAGGATGGCGTCGCGCGCGCTCATTGCGAATCCCCGCGCAGCGAGCCGGCACCTGCCGTGCGACGCCACAGGAAGCTCGCAAGATGCTCGACGGGCAGGGCGGCGCCGGCCTTCTCGGCCGCGTGACCGATGTTCAGCAGGCAGCCGCAGTCCGCCGACACGAGGCGCTCGCAACCCGTCGCGCAGGCCGATGCGACCTTGTCGCTCACCATCGCGCCGGAGATGTCGGGATGTTTCAGCGAGAACGTGCCGCCGAAGCCGCAGCATTCCGATTCGCGTTCGTGTTCGATGCGCGTGACGCCCGGCAGCGCGTCGACGAGCGCGACGCCATGCACGCGGGTGCCCATCTCGCGGCGGGCCGCGCACGACGTGTGCAGTACCACGCGTTCGTCCGGGCCTGCGTTCGGGGTGACGGCGTCGAGCCGCACGTCGAGCACATGGACGAGGAATTCGGCGAGTTCATAGGTGCGCTCCGCGATCGCGCGGGCCATCGGGCCGTGCACGGGATCGTCGGCGAACAGCGCCGGCCAATGGTGCCGGATCATGCCCGCGCAGGAGCCGGACGGCACGATCACCGGCCATGGCTCGGCGAACAGGTCCAGCTGCGCGGCCGCGACGCGGCGCGCTTCGTCGGGATTGCCGCTGCTGTAGGCAGGCTGCCCGCAGCAGCTCTGGCCGCGCGGATAGTGCACGGTCAGGCCTTCGCGTTCCAGCAGGCGGACCGTGTCGAGCCCGGCTTCGGGGACGAACAGGTCGACCAGGCAGGTCGCGAACAGGTAGACGTGCGCGGGTGCGGCGGTGGGGTAGTGCCTTTCGTTCATGTCTCGCTCCAGGGGCGGCGGCCCGGCATGCACATGCGGGACGACGATTTTGCTTTCGCTGCATAATTCCCGCGACGGCGCCGAAGCTCAAATTGGTTGGGCCAATCGGCGCGACGGGTATGGCGGATGGGGAGACGGCGATGGCGGCGATGACGGCACGGGGCCGGACCGAAGTGGTGATGCGCAAGATCGAGACGGCGCTGCTCGACGGCACGTGGCAGGCCGGCGCGCGGCTGCCGGCCGAGCGCGTGCTCGCGCAGCAGTACGGCGTCGCGCGCAATACGGTGCGCGAGGCGACCCAGCGGCTCGTCGCGCGCGGGCTGCTGCAGAGCCGGCGCGGCGCGGGCGTGTACGTGACGGACCAGTTGCGCGCGGGCATCGCGTCGCCGTGGGGCCAACTGGTCGCCGACCACCCGGCGTTGCGCGACGACATTCTCGAATTCCGTCGCGTGCTCGAAGGCGCGACCGCGTATTTCGCGGCGCTGCGCGCCGACGCGAACGACCGGCGCCGGATCCGCACGCTGCTGCGCGAGCTCGAAACCGCGCACGCGAACGACGATGCGGCCGTCGAGGCGTCGGCCGACGCGAAGCTGCACGAGGCGATCGCGCTCGCGTCGCACAACACGATGTTCCTGCACCTGCACACGAGCGTGATCGGGATGCTGCGCGAGCACATCTCGATCAACGTCGCGGGGATGACGACGCACGAGCAGGCATCGGAGCTGCTGCTGCAGCAGCATCGGGTGGTCTGCGACGCGATCTGCGCGCAGCGGCCCGAGGAGGCGCGCACCGCGATGCAGACGCATATCGACTACGTGCGCAGCCACTTCGAGCGAAGCGGCGACGCGCCGTGAGATTGGTTGGACCATGGCCGCCGCGGGCCCGCATGGCGGACGGTCGCGAGCCGCGGGCCGCCGTGCCGGGCGCGCGG
>NZ_VWWG01000352.1:0-2000 GCF_011753085.1 Burkholderia sp. Tr-862 | reverse complement strand
GACCAGCCCAGCCAGCCGTGCGCCGAACATCCCGCGCCGCGCGGCCGACAGCGCGATCACCGCGCAGGTCAGCAGGATCAGCGCGAACACCAGCCAGCCAAGCGGCGAGCGCAGCCGCAGGATGTCCGACACCGCGCTGCCGATGCCGTCCACGCGCGTCGTGCGCGCGGCGGCCGGCTGCAGGAACAGCGATACGTTGTCGTACTGCAGCCCCTCGATGCTGTGCGCGACGAGATCCTTGACCATCGGCGCCATCGCGCGCAGGTCCACGCCGGGCCGGTAGCGGATGTACACGGCCGCCGACGACGGCTTGATCTTGTCCGCGAGCGGATCGTTCTCCGGAATCACGACCTGCACGCGTGCGACCACCACACCCTCGATGTCCTGCAGCGTGCGCGACAGGTCCTGTGACACGCCGTACAGGTAGCGCACGCGCTCCTCGGCCGGCGTCGAGACGAGCCCCTGCTTCTGGAACAGCTCGCCGAGGCTCGCATAGCTCGGCTTCGGCAGCCCGTTCGCCTGCAGCACGGTCAGCGCCGACTGCATGTCGCCGTCGGCGACGCTCACGAGCCACGCGTTGCGATCCGACGTGTCACGCGCGTCGTTGTCCTTCGACGCGCTGATGCCCGCGTCGCCGAGCACGGCGACCATCTGGTTCGCGTCGCGCTCCGACAGGCCGGAGTAAAGCTCCTTCTGGCAGCCGGCCAGCAGTGCGAGCAGTCCCGCGAGCAGCGCACGCGCCGCCCGGCTGCGCCACGCATGCAGGCGCGGCGTCGAATCGATCGTCGTCATCGTTTGTCCACTCAGGGCGCGCGGCCCGTTTCAGGCCCACGCACCTCAGGGTCGTCCCATGCCTCGCGCCCGGCCCGTCCGGCGGCCGGCGCAAGCCCGTCATGAGCAGGAACGGATCCCGGTCACTCCTGCGTCTTCAGCACCGTGTGCGTGAAGCCGTTCGCCGCCTGCGCGACCGACAGGCTCAACTGGTATTCGGAAATCGTGGTGGTCGCCGTCCACTGGAAATCCATCGCCTGCACCATCGTCATCAGCGGATCGCGGCGGTTGTCCGCCATCGACGTCAGCATCTCGGTGCGATGCTTGTCGATGTTCGCGTACCGCGTGTCGAGATCGTTGCCGTACGTGCGCAAACGCTCGACGAGCGACGAATGGTTCGCCTGCGCGGGCGTCGCGGGCGTCATCTGCACCGCCGGCGCCGCATCGGCCGATACGTGCGACATCGCGACGCCCGATGCCGACGGCGACGCCGCGGCCGCGCCCGGCTGCATCAACGCATCGAACTGGCGCACCTGCGCCGGATCGGACGCCGTGCCCGCCTGCTGCACGGCCCCCGCGAGCGCGGCCGCGCCCGGCGGCGCCGCGCCTACGCCTGTTACCGACATGATCGTGTCCTCCTTGAATAAGCCGGCCGGCACGCACACACGCCCCACCGGGCGCCCGTCACGGGCGGCCCCGGCATGTGGCGTCGCGCGGCACGGCCGGCGACCGGCGTCATGCGCGGCCGGCGGAACTCAGGTGTTGCGCAACCTGGGCGTTCGCCGTCCCTTCCTGCGCGGTTACTGCGTTGCTGGTTTCGAACGTCGCGGTCGACTGCTGGACCTGGAAGTTGATCTTCGTCAGTTCGAGCTGCGTCTTGGTCAGATCGTCCGCCTGCTGCTGGACTTGTTGCGTGTTGTCTGCACCACCCGTACTACCGGCTGCTGAGGCACCCATGATTCGCTCCTTTACGTGATGAACATCACCTACTTCCCGGCGCGGCCCCATGCCCCGCCGGCACCGTGACGCGCCACTCGTCCGCGGCGTGTCGCGTCCTGCCCGCACCGCGCGATACGCGATGCGCCTGTCATGTCCCGTCGCGGCGCTAGTGCGCCGCCCCCTTCGATGCGCCGGCGGCCGCGATTGCCGGTGCCGCCGGCGCATTCGGCAACCCCGTCCGCCCCGGCACCGGCGGCCCCACCCCGGCCGCCCCACCGAGCTCCGTAGTG
>NZ_VWWG01000351.1:0-1797 GCF_011753085.1 Burkholderia sp. Tr-862 | reverse complement strand
AAGCGCTCGCGCTGGCCGGCCAGTTTGACGATACGGCGTCGCTCGACGAGCGCGACCACTGGTATCGCGTCGAACTGCGCGGACACGGGCCGCGCGTGCTGCGCTTTCACGGGCTCGCGACGCTCGCCGAGGCATGGCTCGACAACACGCCGATCCTGCGCTCGGACAGCATGTTCGTCGCGCACGACGTGCCCGTGTCGCTCGACGGCACACACCGGCTCATCCTCTGCTTCCGCGCCCTCGCGCCGCACCTGCGCGACGCGCGCGCGTCGCGCCGTGCACGCTGGCGCACGCGGCTGGCCGAACCGGCGACGCTGCGTACCGTTCGCACGTCGCTGCTCGGGCACATGCCCGGCTGGTTTCCGCGCTGCGTGCCGACCGGACCGTGGCGGCCCGTCGACGTGCTCGACCCGGCCGACGGCCCGGTCCTCGTCCATTGCGACCTGCATGCGCGCCTCGACGGCGACACCGGCTGGCTCGATGCGGAACTCGCGTTCGCCGCTCCGCTGCCCGATGCGTTCGCGGCCCGGCTGTCGTGCGGCGAGCACCACGCGACGCTCGAACGCATTGGCGCCGACCGGCTGCATGCGAGCGTCGCGGTGCCGAACGTGCGCCGCTGGTGGCCGCACACGCACGGCGAGCCGGTGCTCTACGACGTCGCGCTGCACATCGGCGCCGAACGTCGGCCGCTCGGTGCGACGGGTTTCCGCACGATCGAACCGGACGCGGGCGACGACGGCAAGGGGTTCGGGCTGCGCGTGAATGGCGTGCGCGTATTCGCACGCGGTGCATGCTGGAGCAGCGCCGCCCCGCTCGCGCTGCACGCGGACGACGCGACCTATGGCCATTTGCTCGGGCACGCGCGCGACGCCGGTTTCAACATGATTCGCGTCGGCGGCACGATGACCTACGAGGCCGACGCATTCCATGCGTGGTGCGACCGGCTCGGGCTGCTGGTCTGGCAGGACTTCATGTTCGCGAACTTCGACTACGCGCTCGACGATCTTGCGCTCGCGGACGCTGTCGATCGCGAAGCCGAACAGTTCCTCACGCGCCACCGCGCGTCGCCGTCGCTCGCGGTGCTGTGCGGCGGCAGCGAGATCGCCCAGCAAGCCGCGATGTCGGGGCTCGGGCCGAAGCAGCGCTTCCTCGAACTGACCGCCGAGCGCCTCGCCGGCCATGCGGCGGCACGGCGGCCCGACGCGCTTTACGTCCCCGACTCGCCGGACGGCGGCGCACTGCCGTTCCTGCCGCGCGAGCGCGTGTCGCACTACTACGGCGTCGGCGCGTACCTGCGCCCGCTCGACGACGCGCGCCGCGCCGACGTACGCTTTGCGAGCGAGTGCCTCGCGTTCGCGAACGTGCCGTGCGACGCGATGCTCGCGAGCCTCGGCTGGCCCGGCGTTCATGAGCCGCGCTGGAAGGCGGCCGTGCCGCGCGACCCCGGCACATCGTGGGATTTCGACGATATTCGCGATCACTATCTGCAGACGCTGTACGACGTGGTGCCCGACCGCCTGCGACGCGAGGATCCGTCGCGCTACTTCGAGCTGTCGCGCGCGGCGATCGCGGACCTGATGCGCGACACCTTCGCCGAATGGCGGCGCACCGGCTCGCGCTGCGCGGGAGCGCTCGTCTGGCAGTTCCAGGACGTGATGCCGGGCGCCGGGTGGGGCTTGATCGATGCCACGCATCGGCCGAAATCGGCGTGGTATGCGCTGCGCCAGGTGCTTCAGCCGGTGCAGGTCCTGCTCGTCGACGAAGGGCTGAACGGCCTCGACGTGCATGTGATCAACA
>NZ_VWWG01000350.1:0-1765 GCF_011753085.1 Burkholderia sp. Tr-862 | reverse complement strand
CGCGCTGTCGTCGCGCCACGTACCGCCAGTCTGTAGGCGGGTGATGCGGGCGGCGGCACATAGGTCGGATCGAACAGTCCCGCAACGCTTTGCCCATCCCGCACGTGAATGCCCCACGAGGTGCGCATGCGGACGCGTTCAGCGCGGGCGGCAGCGTCGACGAACTGCCCGCCTTCGACTACGAAGTGCCGTTGATCGGGCTGCCGCTGATGCTCGGGATGGAGACGTCGACGCTCGGCGAGTCGGTGCCGTACCTGCATGCCGACCGCCACGCGCGCGACGCGTGGCGCGCGCGGCTCGCGGGCGATGGCCGGTTGAACGTCGGGCTCGTCTGGACGGGCAGTCCGGGACACCAGCGCAACCCGTTCCGGCGCGTCGGGCTCGATCGCTATGCCGATGCGTTTCGCGGTATCGAAGGCGTCACGTTCCATTCGCTGCAGCCGGGCGCGGACGCGGATGTCGCCGCGGCGCGCGCGGCCGGTTTCGCGATCAAGGATTACACGGCCGAACTGAAGAGCTTCGACGATACGGCCGCGTTCATCGGCGCGCTGGATCTGGTGATCACGGTGTGCACGTCGGTCGCGCATCTGGCGGGCGCACTGGGCGCGCGCACCTGGGTGCTGCTCGACGTGAATCCGCACTGGCCGTGGCTGCTCGAACGCACCGACAGCCCGTGGTATCCGACCGCCACGCTGTACCGGCAGCCGACGTTCGGCGCATGGGCGCCGGTGATGGAAGCGCTCGGGCGGGATCTGCGCGGCCTCGCCGCGGAGGCCAAGCGGCCGGCCTGAGCGGCCGGCCGATGCGTCACACGTTGGGGTTGTCGCCGGCCTTCGAGCCGTTGCGGCGGCGCAGGGCCGGCCCGAACGTGAAGCCGAACGCGAGCAGCACCAGCGATACCGCGAGCACGACGTTGTTGCCGCTCGTCACGTACGGCGTGAAGCCGCTCGTGCCTTCGATCCGCACGTCGAGCGAGCCGATCGTGAACGGTTTCAGCTGGCCGAGCACGCGGCCGTGTGCGTCGATCGCGGCCGTCATCCCGGTATTGGTCGAGCGCAGCATCGGCCGGCCCGTCTCGAGCGCGCGCATCCGCGCGATCTGCAGATGCTGGTCGAGCGCGATCGTGTCGCCGAACCACGCGAGGTTCGTCACGTTGACGAGCACGCCGGGCGGCTGCGGGTTGTCGCGGATCGTCGCGGCGATTTCCTCGCCGAACAAGTCCTCGTAGCAGATGTCGGCCATCACCGGCTGGTTGTGCACGAGGAACGGCTTCTGCACCGGCGCGCCGCGCGCGAAGTCGCCGAGCGGCATCTTCATCAGGTCGACGAACCACCGGAAGCCCCACGGGATGAATTCGCCGAAGGGCACGAGATGGTGCTTGTCGTAGTGATAGATATCGCGCGAATGCGGCGTCACGCCGTACAGGCTGTTCGTGTAGTCGACGTAACGGCCCTCCGGCGTCACCGACGCGCCGACCGCGCCGAACAGCACGGCCGTGCCCGTCGTGTCGCTGAACTTGCGGATCGCGACGGCGAACGGCTCGGGCAGCTCCTGGATCATCACCGCGATCGCGGTCTCCGGCGTGACGATCAGGTCGGCGGGCTTTTCGACGATCATCTGCTGGTACATCTTGATCGCCGCGTCGATGCCCTCCTGCTCGAACTTGATGTCCTGCTTCACGTTGCCCTGCAGCAGCCGCACGCTGAGCGGCGCGTTCGCGGGCACGGTCCACGTGGCCTGCGACAGCCCGATGCCGGCCGCGACA
>NZ_VWWG01000349.1:0-236 GCF_011753085.1 Burkholderia sp. Tr-862 | reverse complement strand
AAAAAAAAAAAAAAAAAAAAGACATAATATCAAACGAGTGGGCAAGAAGACACGAACAGACGAAGAGCGTAATATGCGCATAAAACGAAATACACACACAAAATTGAAGGCAGAAAGCAGATCATGACACTCCTCCACCACAGATAACACTTTGCATCACTCGACGCGTAACACACTGCTAGGTACTCCTCACAACTTGAGTGACTGTGCGTGTGAGAAATGTGATCATAGAAACT
>NZ_VWWG01000348.1:0-1767 GCF_011753085.1 Burkholderia sp. Tr-862 | reverse complement strand
CCGGGCCGGGCGCCGGAACCGACGCCCGGTGCGGTTTCACCCGCGCGCCAGTCGCGTGCCGCGCCGCACGCCATCGCGAACGCGCCGCGCATCGGCCGCAGCGCGCCGGTCAGCGACAGCTCGCCCGCGAATTCGCGGCCGGCCAGCGCATCGGCCGGGATCTGGCCGTTCGCGGCGAGGATGCCGAGTGCGATCGGCAGGTCGAAGCGGCCCGACTCCTTCGGCAGGTCGGCCGGTGCGAGGTTGACCGTGATGCGGCGCACGGGGAATTCGAATCCGCAGTTCTGCAGCGCGGCGCGCACGCGCTCGCGGCTTTCGCGGACTTCGAGATCGGGCAGGCCGACGATCGAGAACGACGGCAACCCGTTGGCAAGATGGACTTCGACGGTGACGTCCGGCGCGCGGCCGGCCGCCGGCGCGCGACTGCGCACCACGGCGAGCGACATGGCGAGGCTCCTGTAAATGAATCGGACGGGCAACGGCCGTTCAGGGCCGCATGCCGCGGGAATCGGAGGAATCGGTGCGCGCTTGCCGGCGTGGCGCGGGAAAGAACGAGGAACGACGAACAGCGAAGAGCGAGGAACAGCGAAGAGCGAGGAACAGCGAAGAGCGGGGGGACTGCGAAGAACGACGGAACGGCTTGCCGACTGGCTGATTTGCAGGGGGCGGGCGCGGGCCGCACGAGGCGGCCCGCGCCCGGACCGGTCGGTCAGAGGGCGTCAGGCCTGGGGCGCTGCGAGCTTCTGCTCGAGTTCCGCGACGCGCTTTTCGAGTTCCTCGAGACGCACGCGGGTGCGGGCGAGCACCTGGGCCTGCGTGTCGAACTCCTCGCGCGTGACGAGATCGAGTTTCGAGAAGCCTTGCGACAGCATGGCCTTCACGTTGCGCTCGACATCCTTGGCCGGCGAGTTTTTCAGCAGGTCGCTGACGCGCGACTGCAGGTCGTTGAAAACATCGCTGGGTTGCTTCATGAGATTTCCCTTCCTTGCACAAAAAATGTGCATCTTCAGTTGCGTACGTGCCCATGATGCACGCATGACCGGAAATGGTGCACCCGTGGCGCGAATTCCGGGCATGGCGCCCGCATGGGTGAATGGCCCGGTGAACCGGGACGTGCGTGCACTCTAGCAACGATCCTTTCGGCGCGCCAGCAAACCGGGCCACGTTGACCGTTCGGCCGGGCTTCCGCACCTTTCAGCGGGCGATGCGCCCCCCTGTCGGAGCCGTTCGAGACGGTCCTCGCGCAAACATGGCATGCGAGTTGCTGGGAAGAGACCGTCACACCATTCCAACCAATTCGACGGGACCACCCAGCGAGAGGACTTCATGAAACTGATTACCGCAATCATCAAGCCGTTCAAGCTCGATGAGACGCGCGAAGCGCTCTCCGCGCTCGGCGTCTCGGGCATCACGGTGACGGAGGTGAAGGGGTTCGGGCGCCAGAAGGGGCACACCGAGCTGTACCGCGGCGCCGAATACGTGGTCGATTTCCTGCCGAAGATGAAGATCGAGGCGGCCGTATCCGACGATCTCGTCGACCAGGCAGTGGAGGCGATCGAGCGGGCCGCGCGCACCGGCAAGATTGGCGACGGGAAGATCTTCGTCACGCCGATCGAGCAGGTGATCCGGATCCGGACCGGGGAGACCGGCGCAGACGCGCTGTAACAGACAAAGACAAGCAACAAGAGGAAACCCGAGATGCGCAAACTTCTGATGTCCCTGCTGATGGCAGGCTCGCTGATCGCGGCCGGTGTCGGCCCCGCGCTA
>NZ_VWWG01000347.1:0-2114 GCF_011753085.1 Burkholderia sp. Tr-862 | reverse complement strand
CAGGCATCGCGCGCGGCGCCTGACGTGCAGCGGGGGCGGCTGCCGGCCGCGCCGCGTCGTCGTCGATCCGGAATACCGACGCCGTGTCGCGCAGGCGCGCGGCCTGTTCGTCGAGCGACTGCGCGGCGGCCGCCGCTTCCTCGACGAGCGCGGCGTTCTGCTGCGTGACTTCATCCATCTGCGCGACCGCGCGCGCGACCTGGTCGATGCCGCCGCTCTGCTCCTCCGACGCCGCCGCGATTTCGCCCATGATGTCCGTCACGCGCTGCACGGCGGCGATCACGTCGCTCATCGTGCGCCCGGCCTCGTCGACCAGCGTCGACCCCGTGCGAATGCGGTCCACCGACGCGTCGATCAGCGCCTTGATCTCCTTGGCCGCGCTCGACGAACGCTGCGCGAGGCTGCGCACCTCGCCCGCGACGACCGCGAAGCCGCGCCCTTCCTCGCCGGCACGCGCGGCTTCGACGGCCGCGTTCAGCGCCAGGATGTTGGTCTGGAACGCGATTCCCTCGATGATCGCGATGATGTCCGCGATCTTCGCGGAGCTGTCGTTGATCTCGCCCATCGTGCCGACCACCTGGCCGACCACCGTATTGCCCTTGTTTGCAATCTCCGACGCGTTCGCGGCCAGCGAGCTTGCCTGCCGCGCATTGTCCGCGTTCTGTTTCACCGTGCCGGTCAGCTGCTCCATGCTCGACGCGGTTTCCTGCAGCGCCGACGCCTGTTCTTCCGTGCGCGACGACAAGTCGATGTTGCCGGCGGCGATCTGCCGGGCCGCGGTCGCGATCGACTCGCTGCCGCCGCGCACGGTACGCACCGTGTCGACGAAGCCGCGCTGCATCCTCGCGAGGCCGTCGAGGAGCTGGCCCATTTCGTCGCGCCGATGCACGACGATCGAGCGGCGCAGGTCACCCGCGGCCATCGCGTCGAAATGCGCGAGCGCGTCCGCGAGCGGGCGGCCGATCGCACGGCTGAGCGTCAGCCACGACAGCACCGCGGCGACCAGGCCGGCCGCCAGCACGACGATCGACAGCGCGCGCAGCGTGTCGTACACCGATTCCGCGTGGTCGAAGCCCGCCTGCGCGTCGCTGAACTGGAAATTGCGCAGCGCTTCGCCCGCGATCGAAAGCTCGTTGTACAGCATCTGGAGCTGCTTGGCGCCCTCGCCGATCCGGTCGTGGTCGCCCGTCGCGATCGCGCTCCCGAACGCGTCGCAGCCGCGCTGCAACGCCTGCCGCTTCGCGGCGACGTCCTGTGCAAGTCGGTCTTCCTGCGCCCCGCGCGGCAGCGCGAGGTACTTTTGCCACCACGCGTCGGACTGCGCGCGCATCGCGCGGCTGCGCTCCACCGCGGCGGCGGAGTCGGCCGAGCCGGCCAGCAGCGCGGCGCGATCGAGCGCCAGGCGCTCGCGCGCCGCGTACATTTCCGACACGGCCACGTTGACCGCGCTCGGCATCTGGTTCGTGAAGAGTTCTCGCGTCGTGTCGTTCGAGCGCGTCATCCCGTACACGCCGAGCACGCCGATCAACCCCAGCAGCACCGCGAGAAACGCCATCGTCAGACCGATGCGCGCACGTATCGTCAGGTTTCCGATCACCATCATTCTTCCTGTGTTGCGTCGTCATGAACGGGCCGGGCCCGTTTTTCGAAACACTGTTTCGCCCGATGCATTTACGACCGTTCGCCGCACAACTTGATGGTATTGACGTCAATTTTCTCCGCAATTGATCGGTTTATTACATATCGCTGAATAATAGGTGCGAAACACGCTGGCCCGTGCCGTGAAATGACGGAGCGAATGTCGAGTTCCGGCCGATCAGGAAGAGACAGCCGGCCGCCTGCTGTCGCAGGCGCCGGCCACGATGCGTGACCTGGCCCTATTCGGCCAGTTCGGCGAGGGTGGGAATCGATGGCTGCGCGCCCGCACGCGTGACCGACAGCGCCGCCGCGCGTTGCGCGAAGCGGATCGCGGTGTCGACGTCCTCACCCGCGGCGAGCCGCGCGGCGAAACCGCCGATGAAGGTATCGCCGGCCGCGGTCGTGTCGATCGCCTGCACGACGGGCGCCGGATAGTGGCGCGCCGCGCCGTCGGCCGGCAGCGCGAGCACGCCGCG
>NZ_VWWG01000346.1:0-1868 GCF_011753085.1 Burkholderia sp. Tr-862 | reverse complement strand
GCGAGGGCGACGCGCCCGACGACGGCGGCGTGCCCGCATGACGCCGATGCCGCAGCACCGCGTCGGCCACGCGTTCGACATGCGACACCGTCACCGCGTCGGCCAGCTCCAGCGCCGCGAGCGCGCGCGCGGCGCGCAACATCACGAGGTCGGCGCGCAGGCCGTCGACGGCCGCGTCGATGCACAGCGCGCTCACGCGTGCGTGAACCGCATCGTCGAAATCCAGCGTCGACAGCCGGGCCCGCGCCGCGTGAATCCCGTCGCCGAGTGCTCGCTGTGCGCTTGCGTGACGCGCACGAAACGCGTCCGGATCGAGATCGAACGCGAGGCGCGCCTTCACGATCCGTTCGCGCTGCGCGGCGTCGAAGCAGTTCTCGAGCTCGACCATCAGCCCGAAGCGGTCGAGCAGTTGCGGGCGCAGTTCGCCTTCCTCGGGATTCATCGTGCCGACCAGCACGAAGCGCGCATCGTGCGCGTGCGACACGCCATCGCGCTCGACCACGTTCACGCCGCTCGCGGCGACGTCGAGCAGCGTATCGACGAGCCCGTCGGCGAGCAGGTTCACCTCGTCGACGTACAGCACGCCGCGATGCGCGCGGGCGAGCAGGCCCGGCCGGAAGCGCACGCCGTTGGCGGCGAGCGCATGGGCGAGATCGAGCGTGCCGGTGACCTGCTCGTCGCTCGCCGACAGCGGCAGCGTGACGAATTCGCCTTCGGGCAGCAATTCCGCCAGCGCGCGCGCGGCGGTCGATTTCGCGGTGCCGCGCGGCCCGCTGACGAGCACGCCGCCGAGCGACGGGTCGATCGCGGCGAGCAGCAGCGCCTGCTGCAGCGGTTGCTGCGCGACCAGCGCCGCGAACGGGAACACCGCGCGTGCGCGGGGCGTCGTCGGATCGGTCATCGCCGTCCTCCTTCCTGGAGTTGTTCGCTGTCGAGCCAGACCGCTTCGATCCGCTCGCGATAGTCGCCCGGCTGCTGCCACAGCCCGCGCTGCATCGCTTCGACGAAGCGTTCGCAGATGCCGTGCAGCGCCTTCGGGTTGTGTCGTTCGAGGAACGCGCGCGTGTCGTCGTCGAACAGGTACGCGTCGGCGACGAGCGCGTACTGGTGGTCCGACAGCACGCGCGCGGTCGCGTCATAACCGTACAGGTAGTCGACGGTCGCGGCCATTTCGGCCGCGCCCTTGTAGCCGTGACGCTTCACGCCGTCGAGCCATTTCGGGTTGACGACGCGCGAGCGGATCACGCGCGCGATCTCCTCGCGCAGCGTGCGCATCTTTGGCGCGACCGGGTTCGCATGGTCGCCGTGGTAGAGGCTCGGCTGCTGTCCGGACAGGTGGCGCACGGCCGCCGTCATCCCGCCCTGGAACTGGTAGTAGTCGTTCGAGTCGAGGATGTCGTGTTCGCGGCTGTCCTGGTTCTGCACGACGACGTCGATCGTCGCGAGCCGCTCGCCGAACACGTCGGGGGCCGCGTCGCCCGCGCTGTTCTGCGCGTACGCATGGCCGCCCCACTGGCGGTACGCGGCGGCGAGATCGGCGTCGGTCTGCCAGCGGCGCTGGTCGATCATTTCCTGCAGGCCCGCACCGTAGCTGCCCCGCCGCGCGTCGAACCCGCGCCAGCCCGCGCCGCGCCCCCCTTCGTGGGGCGCCACGCCCCGCCGCCCCCATGTCGCCCGTCCCCGCCCCATGCGCGCGCGGCACGGGGACTCGCAGAGGCGTTCAGACGGGTGCACTTCCGATCGACGTCGATCGTCGCGAGCCGCTCGCCGAACACGTCGGGGGCCGCGTCGCCCGCGCTGTTCTGCGCGTACGCATGGCCGCCCCACTGGCGGTACGCGGCGGCGAGATCGGCGTCGGTCTGCCAGCG
>NZ_VWWG01000032.1:0-53742 GCF_011753085.1 Burkholderia sp. Tr-862 | reverse complement strand
GCCGCGCACCGCGCGTTTCCCGCCTGGGCGGCGCTCGCGCCGACCGAGCGGCGCCGCCGGCTGCTGAAGGCGGCCGACCTGATGGACGCGCGCATCGACGAAATCATCGCGACCGGCGTCGCCGAAACCGGCGCGACGCCCGGCTGGCTCGGCTTCAACGTGACGCTCGCGGCGAACATGCTGCGCGAGGCCGCGTCGATGACCACCCAGATCGACGGCGACGTGATCCCGTCCGACGTGCCCGGCAATCTCGCGCTCGCGATGCGCGTGCCGTGCGGCGTGGTGCTCGGCATCGCGCCGTGGAATGCACCGGTAATCCTCGGCACGCGCGCGCTGGCCATGCCGCTTGCGTGCGGCAACACGGTCGTGCTGAAGGCGTCCGAGGCGTGCCCGGGCGTGCACGCGCTGATCGGCGCGGTGCTGGACGACGCCGGGCTCGGCGCGGGCGTCGTCAACGTGATCACGCACGCGGCGGCCGATGCGCCGGAACTCGTCGAGCGGCTGATCGCGCATCCGCACGTGAAGCGGATCAACTTCACCGGGTCGACGCACGTTGGGCGCATCATCGCGCGCCACGCGGCCGCGCACCTGAAACCCGTGCTGCTCGAACTCGGCGGCAAGGCACCGGTGCTCGTGCTCGACGACGCGGATGTCGACGCAGCCGTCGACGCGATCGCATTCGGCGCGTTCTTCAACCAGGGGCAGATCTGCATGTCGACCGAGCGCGTGATCGCCGCGCGGCCGATCGCCGATGCGCTCGTCGAACGGCTCGCCGAGAAGGCGCGCACGCTGGTCGCCGGCGATCCGCTGGCCGGCCATCCGCTCGGCACGATGGTCGACGCGGCGGCCGCCGCGCGCGCGGCGTCGCTCGTCGAGGATGCACGTGCGCACGGCGCGCGCTTGCCACTCGGCTGCCGGATCGACGGCGCGACGATGCAGCCGGCGATCGTCGACGGCGTCACGCGCGACATGCGGCTCTATCGCGAGGAATCGTTCGCGCCGGTGGTCGCGATCCTGCGCGCGGACAGCGACGACGAAGCGGTCGCGCTCGCGAACGACAGCGAGTTCGGACTGTCGGCGAGCGTGTTCAGCCGCGATATCGCACGGGCGATGACGCTCGCGCGACGGATCGAGTCGGGGATCTGCCACATCAACGGGCCGACGGTGCACGACGAGGCGCAGATGCCGTTCGGCGGCACCAAGGCGAGCGGTTACGGCCGCTTCGGCAGCCGCGCGTCGATCGTCGAATTCACCGAGC
The DNA here is from genome assembly GCF_011753085.1 of Burkholderia sp. Tr-862. Classification (NCBI taxonomy): domain Bacteria; kingdom Pseudomonadati; phylum Pseudomonadota; class Betaproteobacteria; order Burkholderiales; family Burkholderiaceae; genus Burkholderia; species Burkholderia sp. Tr-862. The sequence continues at coordinate 52,484 of NZ_VWWG01000032.1, read as the reverse complement.
TGCGCTGGATCACCGTGCAGACCACGCCGCGGCATTACCCCATATGAGCGAGGCCACGATGAATGCATCGAAGCCCGCGAGCGGGCCGGTGAACGACACGGGCGGCATGCGCTATCGCGCAGCGGCCGTCGCCGTGGGCGCGGCCGAGATTCGCCGCGCGGAAAACGGCACGTGGTACCTGCGTTCGCGCGAACCGCTCGGCGACTACCCGACGCGCCTGACCGACTGCCTCGTGCGCGGCGCGCAAGCGCACCCCGACCGCGTGCTGGCCGCGCGGCGCGGCGCCGACGGCCGCTGGATCGAGATTACCTACGCGCAAATGCTCGAGCGCGCTCGCGCGCTCGGCCAGGGCCTCGTCGATCTCGGGCTGTCGGCCGAGCGTCCGCTCGCGGTGCTGTCCGGCAACGATCTCGAGCATCTGCAACTGATGTTCGCGGCCATGCTGGCCGGCGTGCCGTATGCGCCGATCTCGCCCGCGTATTCGCTCGTGTCGACCGACTACGGCAAGCTGCGCCACACGCTCGGCGTCCTGCGCCCGGGTGCGGTCTTCGTCGCCGAACGCGCGCCGTTCACGCGTGCGCTCGACGCCACGTTGCCGGCCGATGCGGCGCTGCTCGTCGCACGCGACGACGATGCCGGCGCGCACGGAAAGGGCCGCGCGGTGCCGCTCTCGCGCTTGCTCGCCACGGTCCCGCGCACGATCGACGCGATCCACGCGGCGGTCGGCCCCGATCATTTGGCGAAGATCCTGTTCACATCCGGTTCGACGAAGCAGCCGAAGGCGGTGCCGACCACGCACCGGATGCTGTGCAGCAACCAGCAGATGCTGCGCCAGACGATGCCCGAGCTCACGCGCGAGCCGCCGGTGCTGGTCGACTGGCTGCCGTGGAATCACACGTTCGGCGGCAGTCACAACCTCGGCATCGCGCTGTACAACGGCGGCACGCTGTACATCGACGACGGCCGCCCGATGCCGGGCCGCTTCGACGAAACCGTGCGCAACCTGCGCGAGATCGCGCCGACGATCTACTTCAACGTGCCGAAGGGCTGGGAAGAGCTGACCGTCGCGCTCGAACGCGATGCCGCGCTGCGCGACACGTTCTTCTCGCGCGTGAAGCTGTATTTCTTCGGCGGCGCGGGGCTGTCGCAGGCCGCGTGGGACCGGCTCGACCGCGTGACCTACGCGCATTGCGGCGAGCGCATCCGGATCATGGCCGGCCTCGGGATGACGGAGGCGTCGCCGTCGTGCCTGTTCACGACGGGGCCGCTGATGCGCGCCGGCTATATCGGGCTGCCCGCGCCCGGCTGCGACGCGAAGCTGGTGCCGTGCGGCGGCAAGCTCGAGCTGCGTTTCAAGGGGCCGAACGTGATGCGCGGCTACTGGCACGCGGACGTCGATCCGCGCGACGTGTTCGACGACGAAGGGTATTACCGCAGCGGCGACGCGGGGGTCTTTGCCGATCCGCAGCGGCCGGAACTCGGGCTGCAGTTCGACGGGCGGCTGACCGAGGACTTCAAGCTGAGCAGCGGCACCTTCGTCAGCGTCGGGCCGTTGCGCGCGAACGCGGTGTCGAGTGGCGCGCCATACGTGCAGGACGTGGTCGTCACCGGGATCAATCGCGACGACATCGGGCTGCTCGTGTTTCCGCGCGTCGACGCGTGCCGCGCGCTGGCGGGGCTCGCCGCCGACGCGCCGGTATCCGACGTGCTGCGCGCACCGGCCGTGCGCGCGGCGTTCGCGACGTGGCTTGCCGCGCTGAACCGGCATGCCAGCGGCGGTTCGACGTTCGTCGCGCGCATCCGGCTGATCGACACGCCGCCGTCGCTCGATCTCGGCGAAGTGACCGACAAGGGGTCGCTGAACCAGGCGGCCGTGCAGCAGCATCGCGCGGCGACGATCGACGCGCTGTACGACCCGGCGCGGCGCGATCCCGACGTGATTTACGCGTAGGCAGCACGAGCAGGCATAAGCAGGAACGAGCAGGACCAAGCAGGACCAAGCAGGCATAACGACCGGCCGGCCACGACACCGGCAGGCATTCTTGCGGCCAGCGAATCAGGCTGCCTGATAAAGGCGGCCGTTCGGACGACCCCTTGCGCGCCGATCCGCCACTGTCCGGCGGCGGCGCGCGACGGCCGTTGCAGAGCCGACCGACTACAAGACATGGGATTGGAGACAGGATGAACACTTACGTTGCCGAAAAATCCACGGTCGCGACCACGCTCGCGCTGTGTTTCGCGGTTGCACTCCTCGAAGGGCTCGACCTGCAGTCGGTCGGTGTCGCCGCGCCGCGCATGGCGCGTGAATTCGGGCTGACCGTGTCGCAGATGGGCATCGCGTTCAGCGCGGGCACCTTCGGGCTGCTGCCGGGCGCGATGCTCGGCGGGCGGCTCGCCGACAGGATCGGCCGCAAGCGCGTGCTGATCGCGTCGGCCGTGCTGTTCGGGCTGCTGTCGATCGCTACCGCACAGGTGTCGAGCTTCTGGATGCTCGTCGTCGTGCGCGTGCTGACCGGCATCGGCCTCGGCGGCGCGATGCCGAACCTGATCGCGCTGTCGTCCGAAGCGGTCGAGCCGCGCTCGCGCAGCAGCGCGGTGGCGACGATGTACTGCGGCATTCCGTTCGGCGGCGTGATTGCATCGCTGATCGGCGTGCTGCTCGCCGGCGACACCGAATGGCGGCACATCTTCTACGTCGGCGGTGCCGGGCCGCTGCTGCTCGTGCCGCTGCTCGCGTGGTGCCTGCCGGAATCGCGTGCGTATCTCGACGTCGCCGGCACGCCGGCCGCGCGCACCAGCGTCGCGCACACGCTGTTCGGCGACGGCCGCACGACGTCGACGTTCGCGCTGTGGATCAGCTACTTCTGCACGCTGATCGTCCTCTACTTCCTGCTGAACTGGCTGCCGTCGCTGATGGCCGCGCGCGGGCTCGACCGCGAGCATGTCGGCCTCGTGCAGATCGCGTTCAACGTCGGCGCGGGGCTCGGTGCGCTCGGCATCGGCGCGGCGCTCGACCGGATGCGCGCGTCGCGCGTGGTCGGCGGCATGTATGTCGGGATCGTGCTGTCGCTTGCCGCGCTCTCGGCCGCGCCCGGCTTCGCGTCGCTCGCGGCGGCCGCGTTTGCCGCCGGGATGTTCGTGGTCGGCGGGCAGTCGGTGCTGTATGCGCTCGCGGCGATCTATTACCCGACCGCGATGCGCGGCACGGGCGTCGGCGCGGCGGTGGCGGTCGGCCGGCTCGGTTCCGTCGTCGGGCCGCTCGCGGCCGCGACGCTGCTGGCTGCCGGTCGCAGCGCGCCGGTCGTGATCGGCGCGAGCATCCCCGTCACGCTCGTCGCGGCCGTCGCCGCGCTGGTGCTGATTCGCCGCCCGCAAGCCGGCGACTGACTTTCACGGTTTTTCGATGCGCGCCGTCAGAGCGTGCCTACTCAAGGTCTGGAGACACAACGCAATGAAGACGAAAACCAGGAACGGCCTGCTGGCCGCCGGCGCCTGCTGCGCGCTCGCCGCGCCCGGCGCGCACGCGCAGTCGAGCGTGACGCTGTACGGGATCATCGACACGGGCGTCGAGTTCGTGTCGCACGCGAACGCGGCCGGCGACCACGTGGTGCGCATGCCGGGCGTGACGGGCGAGCTGCCGTCACGCTGGGGCCTGCGCGGCACCGAGGATCTCGGCGGCGGCTACCAGGCGGTGTTCACGCTCGAAAGCGGTTTCAACGTGCGCGGCGGCGATCTCGGGCAGGGCGGGCGGCTGTTCGGGCGGCAGGCGTTCGTCGGGCTGAAGAGCGGCTTCGGCACGCTCGCGTTCGGCCGCCAGTACACGATGACGTATCTCGCGCTGCAGGGCGCGGACATCATCGGCCCCGACATCTACGGGCTCGGCTCGCTCGACGCGTACGTGCCGAACGGCCGCGCCGACAACGCGGTGACCTACGTCGGCACGTATCGCGGCGTGACGCTCGGCGCCGCGTATTCGTTCGGCCGCGACGGCGCGGGCACCGGCAACTCGCCGGGGCAGGGCACGTGCGCGGGGCAGGTGCCGGGCGACGCGGTGCAATGCCGCAACTGGTCGGTGATGCTCAAGTACGACAGCGCGTATTTCGGTGCGGCGGCGTCGTACGAAGAGCAGCGCGGGGGCACGGGCGCCGCCGCGAACTTCTTCGACGGCGTCGCGCCGGTCGCCTTCACCAGCAGCGGCGGCAAGGATGCACGCACGCACGTGAGCGCCTACGCGCAGGCGGCCGGCGCGCGCATCGGCGCGGGCTGGATCGGGCGGCGCGTGTCGACCGGTTCGCCGGCCGCGGCCGGCGCGCATTCGGACCTGTTCTTCCTCGGCGCGTCGTATGCGATCAAGCCCGACTTCGTCGTCGACGGCGAAGGCTACCGGATCGTCAACAGCGCGCACGACACGCGCGCGACGATGGCCACGCTGCGCGCGACCTATCTGCTGACCAAGCGCACGGCCGTCTACGCGCAATCGTCGTATCTGTGGAACAGCGCGCATGCGCGCTACGCGGTCAGCGGCGGCGGGGCCGGCACGACGCCCGGCCAGGGGATGGGGCAGCTCGGCGCGATGGTCGGCGTCCGGCACATGTTCTGATCTGGCAGCCTGACGAACGGGAGACATCGTGAACCGAAAATCTGCATTCCTCTGTATCGCGCCGCTGTCGGCGGCCATGCTCGCCGGTTGCGGCGGCGACGATTCGGTCAGCTCCGCGCCGACGCATCTGAGCGCCGCGACGCCGGCCGCGATGACGCAGACGTGCGACGCGCTCGCCGCGAAGCTCGCGTATGCGAACACGTCGTTCACATCGGTGACGACCGCGGCCGCCGGCGCGCTGACGGTGGCCGGCAAGCCGATCGCCGAGCACTGCGTGATCGCCGGGAAGATGAACGAGCGCGTGAGCGCGGTGGACGGCAACACCTACGCGATCGGCTTCCAGATGCGCTTGCCGAAGGCGTGGAACGGCCGCTTCTTCTACCAGGCGAACGGCGGGCTCGACGGCAACGTCGTGACCGCGACCGGCGAGATCGGCGGCGGCGGGCCGCTGACCGACGCGCTGAATATGGGTTTCGCGGTGATCAGCTCGGATTCCGGGCACAGCGCCGCGCAGAACCCGCTGTTCGGCCTCGATCCGCAGGCACGGCTCGACTACGGCTACGGCGCCGTCGATGCGCTCACGCCGATGGCCAAGCAGGTGATCCGGCTCGCGTACGGGAAAGCGCCCGACCGCAGCTATTTCGGCGGCTGCTCGAACGGCGGCCGTCACGCGATGGTCACGGCCGTGCGCAACCCGGGCGACTACGACGGGATCATCGCCGGTGACCCGGGCTTTCACCTGCCGAAGGCGGCGATCGGCGAGATGTACGGCGCGCAGCAGTTCGCGAAGATTGCGTCGGCGACCGGCTCGAACGGGCTGCCGGACATCCGCAGCGGCTTCAACGACGCGGAGCGCCAGTTCGTCGGCGCGAAGATTCTCGACAAGTGCGATGCGCTCGACGGCGCGACGGACGGCATGGTGCAGGACGTCGCCGCCTGTCAGGCGCACTTCAGCGTCGAGACGGACATCCCGGCCTGCGCGAACGGCACGCGCACCGGATCCTGCCTGACGACCGCGCAGAAGAGTGCGCTCGAGAACGTGTTCGCGGGTGCGCGCAACAGCGCGGGCACGGCGCTCTACGCGAGCTTTCCATACGATCCGGGTGTGGCCGCCGCCGGCTGGGCCGGCTGGAAGCAGTCGAATTCGATCACGCTCGACCCGGCCGCGATGGCGTTCACGTTCATGACGCCGCCGAAAACCGCCGCGACGCTCGCGAACCTCGCCGGCTTCGCGCTCGGCTTCGACATGGACAACGACGCGCCGGCGATCTTCGCGACGAACGGCGTGTACACGCAATCGTCGTGGTCGTTCATGACGCCGCCCGACGAGACCAACCTGTCCGCGCTGAAGTCGCGCGGCGCGAAGCTGCTCGTCTATCACGGCACCGGCGATCCCGTGTTCTCGTTCAACGACACGCGCGACTGGTATGCGCAGGTCGCCCAGGCAAACGGCGGCGATGCGTCGAGTTTCGCGCGCTTCTATCCGGTGCCGGGGATGAACCACTGCTCGGGCGGGCCGGCGGCCGACCAGTTCGACATGCTGACGCCGCTCGTGGCGTGGGTCGAGCAGGGGCAGGCGCCCGCCGCGATCGTTGCCACCGCGCGCGACGCGACGAACGCGGTGCCGAATGCGGACGTGCCGAGCGCGTGGGGGGCCGGCCGCACGCGTCCGCTGTGCCCGTATCCGCAGGTCGCGCGCTACAACGGCTCGGGCGACGTGAATTCGGCGGCGAGCTTCAGTTGTCGCTGACCGTGCCCGTGTGCGGATGTGCCGAAGGGGGCGTGGATCGGCACATCCGCGGTGGCTCCGCAGCGGCAATGGCGAGCGCGCCGGTGCGCAGGGAAAAAGCGGCGGTGAGCCGCGCGTGACGAGGGCGATTGCCGCCGCAGGCGGCGTCCCGGGATACTATGGCGCTTTCTTGTCGGCGCGACGCGTTCTGACCGACGTTCCTCGCCAGGTATCTTTCCTCTGATTCAACCATGCAAACCGTAGCGGTACTGGACTTCGAAACCACCGGGCTTTCTCCGAACCTGGGCGACAGGGCGACCGAGATCGCCGTGATCCTTCTGCGCGACGGCGAGATCGTCGACCGTTACCAGAGCCTGATGAACGCGGGACGCCGCATTCCGTCCGACGTCGTCGCGCTCACCGGGATCACGAACGAGATGATTGCGTCGGCGCCCCCGGTATCGAAGGTCATGAAGGAAGCCGCCGCGTTCGTCGGAAACCATCCGGTCGTCGCGCACAACGCCGGCTTCGACAAGCGGTTCTGGCAGGCCGAGCTCGGGATGCTCGGCATGGCGGCCGAGCATGCGTTTGCGTGCACGATGCTCGTCGCGCGGCGCGTCTACCCGCACGCGCGCAGTCACCGCCTGTCGAGCCTGGCGGACATGCTGCGCTTGCCGCAGACGGGCCGCGCTCACCGGGCGATGGTCGACGCGGAGATCGCGAGCCATCTGTGGTGCCGGTTGCAGCGCGACATCGGCGCGACTTACGGCCTGCGGCACATCGATCACGGGCTCATGTCGCGCTTGCAGACGACGAGCAAGGCCAAGGTCGCGACGTTTTTCGGGTCATTGGCCGCCGACGGGCGCTGACATCACTCGCCAAGGTCCACCGGCACCTCGAGCCCGACCTTCACGCGGCTCATGCTCACCAGCGTCTTGAACCGCTTCACGTTGTTGTTCGCGAAGAACAGCTCGCGCGTGAGCGCGCTGTACTGATCCATGTTGCGCACGGCCAGGATCAGCACGAAATCCCATTCCCCGGTCACGTAGTAGCACTGCTGGATCTGCGGGCAGCGCTCGAAGGTCCGCTTCATCGCGTCGAGCAGGTCGATCTGCTCGCTCTCGACCTCCACGTTCACGACGATCGTCAGCGGATGATCGACCTTGTCCGGCGCGACGACCGCCGTATAGCGCTCGATCACGCCGTCGTCCGCGAGCCGCCGCAGGCGGCGGTTCACGGCGGCGGTCGACAGGTTCACGCGGGCGCCGAGTTCGTTCTGCGGCGTGTGCGCGTCGCGCTGGACTTCCATCAGCAGCTTGCGATCGAACGCATCGAGTAGGGTGGGCATGATGGCGCGGCAACCTCGAAAGAATGAGAAATTTTTGCGTCCGATCCGTCGATTTGGCGATTTTTTTGACCGGCCCGCGCAATATTATTTTTCGGACCGACGGCGAGCGCAACCCGTATGCGCCCGCACCGCATCCACCGACGGGCCGCCCGCGCGGCCCTTTTCCGGAGCCCTTCCCGCCATGCTGATCGCCAACCCCCGCGCGTCGCGCACCACCTATCCCGATACGCTGCGCCGTGTCATGAACATCGCGGCGGCCGACGAGAGCGGCGCGTGGCTGTCGCACTGGCCGCTCGTCGGCGCCGCGCGCACGCCGTTGCGCCCGCTGCCCGACCTGGCCGCGCGGCTCGGCGTCGCGAGCGTCAGCGTGAAGGACGAGGCGTGCCGCTCGCCGCTCGGCAGTTTCAAGGCGCTCGGCGCGCCGATCGCGCTGATGCGGCTCGTGAAGCGGCTGCGGCACCGCGAGGAACTCGATCCGCGGGGGCTCGTCACGGGCCGCTACGCGGCGTCGCTGGCCGACCTCACGGTGATCAGCGCGACCGATGGCAATCACGGCCGCGCGCTGGCCGCCGCCGCGCGCGCGATCGGTTGCCGCTGCGTGATCGTGCTGCACGCGCACGTCGACGCGGAGCGCGAGCACGCGATCGCCGAGCACGGCGCGCGGATCGTGCGGATCGCCGGCAACTATGACGAATCGGTCGTTCACGCCGCGCGGCTCGCGCACGAGAACGGCTGGCACGTGGTGTCGGATACGTCGTACGACGGCTACGAGGCGATTCCGCGCGACGTGATGCAGGGCTACGGCGTGATCGCGGCCGAAGCGCTCGCGCAGCAGCCGGCGGACGAACCCGACGATGGCGGCCGGCCGTTCACGCACGTGTTCCTGCAGGGCGGCGTCGGCGGTCTGGCGGCTGGCGTCGCGAGCTATCTTTGGGAGCACGCTGGCACGCGGCGGCCGCATTTCATCGTCGTCGAGCCGCGCCAGGCCGATTGCCTGTACCAGAGCGCGCTCGCCGGGCGCGCGACGAAGGCGACCGGCAGCGTCGACTCGGTGATGGCCGGGCTCGCGTGCGGCGAGGCGTCGCCGCTCGCGTGGGATTTTCTCGAGCCGAGCATCGACCACTTCATGCTGATCGACGACGACGACGCGGTGCGGGCGATGCGTGCGCTGGCTGCCGGTAGCGCGCGCGACGTACCGTTCGTGTCCGGCGAGTCGGGCGCGGCGGGCATCGCGGGGCTGACCGTGCTGATGCGCGATCCGGCGCTGGCGCGTCAGGCGGGGCTTGATGTCCATTCGCGCGTGCTGGCGATCAACACGGAAGGCGCGACCGCGCCGTCCGTCTACCGGCAGTGCCTCGGCGATACGGCCGACGCGGTGCTCGCGCGCCAGCGCGACTGGCTGAACCACGCGGCCGCGATGGCCTGAGCGAACCGAACGACATGACGATCGACGAGGCAAGCACGATGGACGCAATCGACGCAACGGAAGAAAGCACGCTGCAGGGGCAGCTGAAGACCTGGCGCCGGCATCTGCACCAGTACCCGGAGACGGGTTTCGAGGAAGTGAACACATCGGACTACGTCGCACGGATCCTGACGACGCTCGGGCTCGACGTGCATCGCGGGATCGGCGGCACGGGCATCGTCGCGAACCTGACGGTCGGCACCGGCACGCGCGCGATCGGCATCCGCGCGGACATGGACGCACTGAACATCGCCGAGCACGCGCCGGGCCGCGAACATGCGTCGCGCACGCCGGGCAAGATGCACGCGTGCGGGCACGATGGCCACATGTCGATGGTGCTTGGCGCCGCGCGGCTGCTGGCCGAGCGCCGGGACTTCGACGGCACGGTGCGCTTCATTTTCCAGCCGGCCGAGGAGCATGGGCGCGGCGCGAAGGCGATGATGGCCGACGGCCTGTTCGAGCGCTTTCCGGTGGACGCGATCTTCGGTGCGCACAACATGCCGGGCCTGCGCGCCGGAACGTTCTCGACGCGCGCGGGCGGCATCATGGCGAGCGAGGACAACTTCGTGATCCGGATCGACGGGCGCGGCACGCATGCGGCGCGCCCCCACATGGGCATCGATCCGATCGTGATCGGCGCGCAGATCGTGCTCGCGCTGCAGACGATCGTGTCGCGCAATCTCGATCCGGGCCAGCCGGCCGTGATCTCGTGCACGGAGTTCATCACCGACGGGCTGCGCAACGTGCTTCCGTCGACGGTGACGATCAAGGGCGACACGCGCAGCTATTCGCGCGACGTGCAGGCGCTGCTGGAAACGCGGATGCGCGAGATCAGCGAGGGAATCTGCCGCACGCACGGCGCGACCTGCACGTTCGAGTACACGCACGAGTTCGCGCCGACGGTGAATTCTCCGGAATGGGTCGACACGGCCGTGCAGGCCGCCGCGCAGGTCGCGGGCGCCGATGCGGTGAACGCCAACGTGCAGCCGATGATGATCTCGGAAGACTTCGGCGCGTTCTTGCCGGTGGTGCCGGGCAACTTCGTGTTCATCGGCAACGGAGAAGCAGCCGGGCGCGGCGGCGTGCCGCTGCACAACGCGACGTACGATTTCAACGACGAGATCCTGCCGGTCGGCGCGCGCTATTTCGCGGAAGTGGCGCGGCGCGCGTTGAAGGCCGCGTAGTGCGTCGCCGGCAGGCCGCTACGCGGCCGGTTCGTTCGTGCGTTCGTGCGTTCGTTCGGTAGGCGGCTACGCGCCGGCCGCCCGCTTGCCGGGTGCGTCGGCCGTGCTGGTGCGATCGAGGATCGCCAGCACTTCGCGCGCGGTGTTCTCCGAATGGCTGCGCAGCACCTGCGGCAGCACCGCATGGTCGGGATCGGCGAGCGCGGCCATGATTTCCTCGTGCTCGTTCAGCGATTCGGCCCAGCGCAACGTGTCGGCATTCGCGGCGCCGCGCGCGCGGTGCACCTTCGACATCAGCGACGCATAGATGCCCGACAGCACCGGGTTGCCCGCCGCGTCAATGATCATCTGATGGATCTGCTGGTTCAGCCGGAAATATTCGACCCGCTTGCCGGCCTCGTGGCACTCGACCATCCGCCGGTGCTTCGCCTGCAGCGCGGCGAGCGCGGACGCGCCGATGCGCTTGCGCAGCAATTCTCCCGCCATCGCCTCGAGCCCGTGCAGCAGCTCGAACGTCGAGACGAGATCGTCGACGTCGATCGACGCGACGCGATAGCCGATGTACTGGCGATGGGTGACGGCGCCTTCCGCGACGAGCACCTTCAGCGCCTCGCGCAGCGGCGTCTTCGACACGTCGAACGCTAGGCTCAGCTCTTTTTCGTCGATGCGCGCGCCGGGCGGCAATTCGCCCTCGTCGATCATCACGCGCAGGCGCGCGGCGATCTCCGCGGCCATGCCGCGGGTGCGCAGAAGGAGGGGATTGCGGGGTGTCTGGCTCATGATGGTGCGAGCTTATCACGATATCGGGGCTTACCCTGCACCATCGTAGTGACAAAACAAATTCAATAAAACCAATCGTTTACGATAACTGTAATTATAAATTTCTAATCCTATACTTGGCTCAACGTTGCGCGACGTCCTGATCATCCTCGTTCATCCCTGGAGTCCGTCCATGTCTTCAACCTCCGGTGTCGCTGCCATGACGGTCGGCAAGTCCGCCGTCCGCTGGAAGATATTCGTCGTCATGCTGAGCCTCATTGCGATCAACTACGTCGATCGCGCGTCGCTGTCCGTCGCCATGCCTTACATCTCGCAGGAGTTCCACATCGGGCCGGCGATGGAGGGTCTGATCCTCAGCTCGTTTTTCTGGACCTATGCGGTCATGCAAATCCCGGGCGGGATGCTGGCCGACCGGTTCAAGCCGCGCATCGTGATCGCGATGGCGACCGTGTTCTGGGGTTTCTTCCAGGCGATCGCCGCGCTGTGCACGAACGCACCGTCGCTCTTGCTCACCCGCCTCGGCCTCGGCGCGTCCGAAGCGCCGATCTACCCGGCCGGCGGCAAGCTCAACGCGATCTGGATGACGCAGACCGAGCGCGGCCGCGGCGCCACGCTGCTCGACGGCGGCGCGCCGCTCGGCGCGGCCCTGGGCGCGGTGCTGATCGCCGGCCTGATCGCGCTGCTCGGCTCGTGGCGGCTCGCGTTCGCGGTGGCCGGCGTCGGCACGGTGCTCGCCGGTTTCCTCGCGTGGTACTACATCCGCAATACGCCGCGCGAGCATCCGGGCGTCAACGACCTCGAAGCCGACTACATCGAGGCGTCGCACGCGAGCGACCTCGCGGCCGAGCCGGCCGGTGCGTCGGGCCGCTCGCGCGACTTCTTCAAGTACCGCTCGGTGTGGTGCATGTTCTTCGGCTGGATGTGCTTCAACAGCGTGTTCTACGGGCTGCTCACGTGGATGCCGAACTACCTGCACAAGGTGCACGGCTTCGACATCAAGCAGATGGGCGGCTCGACCTTCATCATCTTTTTCTGCGGCTTCATCGGCGAGCTGCTCGGCGGCTGGATCGCCGACAAGTGGAAGGCCGCGGGCGGCCGCCCGAACGTCGTGATGCGCACGCTGTTCGGCATCGCAGCGGTGATCGCGACCGTGTCGATCTTTTCCGTCGCCTACGTGAAGAGCCCGGTGGTGTGCGTCGCGCTGCTGTCGTCGACGCTGTTCTTCCTGCGCTGGTGCGGCCTGTACTGGTGCATCCCGTCGTCGCTCGGCACGCGCAACAAGATCGGCTTCCTGGGCGGCCTCATGAACCTCGGCGGCAACCTCGGCGGCGTCACCGTGCCGATCCTCGTCGGCGCGATCGTGCAGTTCACCGGTTCCTACTTCCTTGCGCTGATGGTGTTCGCGGCGGCCGGCGTCGGCCTGCTCGTGTGCTCCAGCGCGATCGACTACGAAAACAAGCTCCCGGTCTGACCGACTCCTTGACCGACCCTTTTCACCGCATCGATTGCATTCACTGGTAGAGAGAACCTCATCATGAAGAAACGTACCCTGCTCGGCATGCTCACGCCTTCCTCCAACACGTCGCTCGAGCCGCTGACGAGCGCGATGGTCGCCGGGCTGCCGGGCGTGTCCGCGCACTTCGCGCGCTTTCCGGTCACCGAGATCTCGCTGACGGGGCAGGCGCTCGGCCAGTTCGACGACGACAAGATCATCCAGGCCGCGATGCTGCTCGCCGATGCGAAGGTCGACGTGATCGCATGGAACGGCACGTCGTCCGGCTGGCTCGGCTTCGAGGCCGACGAGCGGCTGTGCGAGCGCATCACCGAAGCGACCGGCATTCCGGCCACGACCTCGGTGCTCGCGCTCAACGAGATCCTGAAGAAGACCCGCGCGCACGAGTTCGGCCTCGTCACGCCGTATCTCGACGACGTGCAGACGAAGATCGTCGACAACTATCGCCGCTCGGGCCTGAACTGCATCGCCGAGCGTCACCTGAACCTGAAGGTCAATTTCTCGTTCTCCGAAGTGACGGGCGACCAGATCGGCGCGATGGTGCGCGAAGTCGCGAAGGCCGGCCCGCGCGCGATCTCGATCTTCTGCACGAACCTGAACGCCGCGCACCTGGTGCCCGCGCTCGAGGAAGAGACGGGCATCCCGATCTACGACACGATCTCGACCGTCGTGTGGAAGTCGCTGCAGCTCGCCGACTACGACACGCGGCAAGTGAAGGGCTGGGGGCGTCTCTTCAGCGACGTGATCTGAGGCGCGCGTCATGTCGAACGATCTCGATTTCGTAATCCGTCACGCGGACGTCGTGACGGCGGCGGACCGGTTCTCGTGCGACATCGGCATCCGCGCGGGGCGCGTGGCCATGCTCGGCCACGGGCTGCCGCGAGCGCCGCGCGAGCTCGATGCGAGCGGGCTGCTCGTGATGCCGGGCGGCGTCGATGCGCACTGCCATCTCGACCAGCCGATGCCCGACGGACTGAAGATGGCCGACGACTTCCTGTCCGGCACGCGCTCCGCGCTGTGCGGCGGCACCACCACCGTGGTTCCGTTCGCCGCGCAGGCGAAGGGGCAGTCGCTGCAGGCGGCCGTCGACGACTATCACCGGCGCGCGCAAGGGCGCGCGCTGATCGACTACGGCTTTCACCTGATCGTCGCCGATCCGACGCCGCACGTGCTGGCCGAGGAACTGCCGCGGCTGATCGCGAACGGCTATACGTCGTTCAAGGTGTACATGACCTACGACGACCTGAAGCTGAACGACCGGCAGATGCTCGACGTGCTGTCGGTCGCGCGCGAGCACGGCGCGCTCGTGATGGTGCATGCGGAAAACTCGGACTGCATCGGCTGGCTGACCGAGCGGCTGCTCGGCGACGGCCACGTCGCGCCGCATTTCCATGCGCATGCGCGGCCGGCCGTGGTCGAGCGCGAGGCGACGCATCGCGCGATCGCGTTCGCGGAACTGGTCGACGTGCCGATCCTGATCGTGCACGTGTCGGGTGCGGAAGCGATCGAGCAGATCCGCTGGGGGCAGTCGCGCGGGTTGCCGATCCTGGCCGAAACCTGCCCGCAGTACCTGTACCTGACGGCCGACGATCTCGGCCACGGCGGTCACGACGGCTACGAAGGCGCAAAGTGCGTGTGCAGTCCGCCGCCGCGCGATCCGGCGAACCAGCAGGCCGTGTGGAAGGCGCTGAAGCAGGGCGTGTTCTCGGTGTTTTCCTCGGACCATGCGCCGTTCAACTACGACGATCCGTGCGGCAAGCATCCGGGCGGCCATGCCGTTTCGTTCGACCATATCCCGAACGGAATTCCGGGGCTCGAGACGCGCTTGCCGCTGCTGTTCGACGGCGTGCGCAAGGGGCGGCTATCGCTGCACCAGTTCGTCGAGCTGACGTCGCTGCGGCCCGCGAAGCTGTACGGGCTGTATCCGCGCAAGGGGACGATCGCGGTCGGCGCCGATGCGGATATCGTCGTATGGGATCCGGACAAGCGCGTGCGGATCGCGAATGCGTCGCTCCATCATGCGGTTGACTACACGCCCTATGAAGGGATCGAGGTGACGGGCTGGCCGCGTCATTGCCTGTCGCGTGGCGAACTGCTCGTGGAGGACGGCCGGCTGCTCGCGGCGGAGCCGGGGCGCGGACAGTTCCTGCCGGCCGGCAAACCGTGTCTCGACTGACGTCACGGCAGGTGATGTGACGTTCCGCCGGAGACGGCGGTTGCGCATTTCAACAGGAGCAACGATGAGCGTTTCCCAAGCAATGCGCGGCATCGCGGCCGTCGCGATCGTCGCCGGGTCGTGCGGCGGCCCGGCGCTGGCCGCCGGTGGCGCGCCGCAGGATCTGCCGAGCGTGGTGCCCGAAGCGGCGGGCGTCGATTCGGCGCCGCTCGTGCGGATGTCCGAATGGCTGCGCCGCGACCGGATGGACGTGCGCAGCCTCGTCGTCGTGAAGGACGGCAAGATCGTGTTCGAGCGCTACGGCGACGGCCTCACGCGCGACAACAACTACGAGCTCTATTCGGTGACGAAGACGATCACCGCGCTGCTCGCCGGCATCCTCGACGGCGAGGGCAAGCTCGCTCCGTCGACGAAGGTCGCGCCGCTGATCGGCGCCGCGCGGCCCGATCTCGCGAGCGAACTCGCGGACAAGCAGGACATCGAGCTGCGGCACCTGATGTCGATGTCGAGCGGCTTGCGCTACACGACGCGCGAAGGCACCGACCCGCTGTACTACGACGCGCCCGACCGGCTGCGCGTCGCGGTGACGAGCCGTGCCGCGCAGCCGCCCGGCGCGCATTTCGACTACATCGACGTGAACCCGGTGCTGGTCGGCACGGCCGTGTCGATCGCCGCGGGCGAGCGCGAGGACGACTTCGCGCGCAAGCGGCTGTTCGCGCCGCTCGGCTTCGCGCACTACCGCTGGAGTGGCGCCGACGGTACTGGCGCGGTGGCGGGCGGCTGGGGCCTGCGGCTGCGCGCGATCGACATGGCGAAGATCGGCATGCTGCTGCTCGACCAGGGGCGCTGGAACGGCAAGCAGGTCGTGCCGGCCGGCTGGGTCCGGCAGATGACGACGCCGTCGCCTGCCGCGGCCGATTACGGCTATTACTGCTGGATCAGTCACGTCGTCGAGCACGGCACGCCGGAATTCGGCGCGATGGGCTTCAAGGGGCAGTTCATCACGGTGCTGCCCGCGCAGCGCGCGGTCGTCGTGATGACGAGCCTGCTGCCGACGGACGGCGGCCTGCGCGATGCGACCTACCTGAACCTGTATCGGCGGATGGTCGGCGACTACATCCTGCCGGCGCTCACGCCGGCGCAGCCGCCGGTCGAAAGTGCGCAGGCCACGCAGGCGTTGCGCGACGAACTGGCGCGCAGCCGGCAGACGAAGGGCGTGCCCGGTACCGCCGCCGCATTCAACGATGCACCGGAGATTTGATGAGGATCACGAACGTCATTGACCAATCGTCCGCGTGGCCCGATGCGCGGCGGCCCGCAGCGCCTCTCGTGCGCCGGCTGCTCGCGCGGCTTGCGGCGCTGCTGATCGGCGGCGGTGCGCTTTCGCCGGTGCCGATGCTGTCTGCGGCGCACGCGGCCGACGTGCTGCCACCGCTGCACGAAACCGGCCTCGCGGCAGCCGCACCCGAAGACGCCGGCGTCGATTCGCGCAAGCTCGTCGACCTGTCGCGCTGGATCCGCGAGCAGAAGCTCGACGTGTACAGCCTGCTCGTCGTGAAGGACGGCAAGCTGATCTTCGAGCGCTACGCTGCGAATGCGTCGCGCGATTCGACCTACGAGCTGTACTCGGTGACGAAGGCCGTGACGTCGCTCGTCGCCGGCATCCTGGTCGATCGCGGGGCCGTGCATCTCGACGAGCCGGTGGCCGCGCGGCTCGCCGCATGGCGCCCCGACCTCGGCGGCGCGCTCGCGGACAAGCGCGGCATCGAGCTGACGCACGTGCTGTCGATGTCGAGCGGCCTGCATTACGACTTCAGCCCGAAGGACGATCCGATCTACTACACCGCGCCGGACCGGCTGAAGCTCGCCGCGTCGGCCGCACCGAAGGTCGCGCCCGGCACCGCGTTCGAGTACACCGACGTGAACCCGATCCTCGCATCGGCGATGTTGAGCGCGGCGGCCGGCGAACCCGTCGAGCGCTATGCGCAGACGCATCTGTTCGGCCCGCTGGACATGAAGCGGGCCGCATGGGAACGCGCGGACCGCACGGGGCTCGTGTCGGCCGGCTGGGGGCTGCGGCTGCGCGCGGTCGACATGGCGAAGATCGGCATGCTCGTGCTCGACGGCGGGCGCTGGCAGGGGCGGCAGGTGGTGCCGCAAGCGTGGATCGCGCAGATGACGGCGCCGCGCGTGTCGCCGCATTTCGGCTACTACTGGTGGATCAACAACATCGTCGAGCGCGAACCCGAATTCGACGCGATGGGCTTCAAGGGGCAATTCATCACGGTGCTGCCGAAGCGCAATACGGTGATCGTGATGACCGGCGTGCTGCCGGTGGACGGCGGCCTGCGCGATGCGGAGAACGTGAAGCTCTTTCGCCGGATGGTGAACGGTTACATCCTGCCGGCGCTCGATGGTGGCGCTGCGTCGGTGCAGGGTTCGGGCGGCGGCGATACGCGCGCGGCGTTGCGCGACGAGCTTGAAGTGAGCGCACGCACTGCAGGCGTGCCGGGCACGCAGGTCGATCCGACGGATCTGCCGAAGTAGCTTGGGCGCAGGCGTCGGGCTCGCGCATGCCGGCGAGCCCGACGCGCCGCTCGTCACATCACGCCAGCTCACCCAGACACGCGTCGAACTGCGTGACGAGCGTGTCGACGTCGTCGGCCGTCGTCTGCGGACACACGAGCATCATGTTGTGGAACGGCGTGATCAGCACGCCGCGGTTCAGCAGGTACAGATGCACGATGTGCTCGAGCTCGCTGTCGAGTTGTTCGCCCGCGATCGTGCCGTTGCGCGGCGGCGTGGGCGTGAACTGGAACTCGGTGCGCGCGCCGATGCGTGTCACGCACCACGGCAGACCGTGTTTCGCGATCGCCTGTTCGAGCCCGGTGGCGAGTCGCGCGGCCAGTTCGAACATGTGCGCATACGCGGCGTCGGTCGCGACTTCGGCGAGCGTCGCGCGCATCGCTCGCATCGCGAGCATGTTCGCGGTGAGCGTCGTACCGATCCCGGAATGGCCGGGCGGCGCGTTCAGCTTCGCCTCTTTCGCGCGTTCCGCGAATTCGGCGCTGAAACCGTACACCGCGCACGGCACGCCGCCGGCGATCGGCTTACCGACCACCAGCGCGTCCGCGTCGAGGCCGTGCGCGGCCGCGTAGCCGCCCGGGCCGCTGCTGATCGTGTGCGTTTCGTCGATCACGAGCAGCGTGCCGTAGCGGCGCGTCAGCGCGCGCGCCGCCTCCCAGAAGCCCGGCTCCGGCAGCACCATCCCGATGTTCGTCATCGCGGGCTCGGCGAGCACGCATGCGACATCACCATCCTTCAGCGCCGCTTCGAGCGCGGCGAGATCGTTGAACTCGACGACGCGCGTGTTCGCGAGCAGGTCGTAGGACTGCCCGAGCAGGCTGTCGCGCTGCATGGGGCGGCCGTTGACGAGGTCGACGAACACGTCGTCGACGGTGCCGTGATAGCAGCCGTTGAACACGACGATCGTGTTGCGGCCGGTGGCCGCGCGCACCCAGCGCAGCACGAAGCGGTTCGCGTCGCTCGCGCTCAGCGCGAACTGCCAGACCGGCAGCCGGAAGCGGCGCGCCAGTTCGCGCGACACCCAGGCGGCGTCCTCGCTTGGCAGCATCGTCGTGTAGCCGCGGGTCGCCTGGTCGGCGAGCGCGCGCGCGACCGGCTCGGGCGCATGGCCGAACATCGCGCCGGTGTCGCCGAGGCAGAAGTCCGCATAACGATGACCGTCGACGTCGGTGAAGGTCGCGCCGCGCGCTTCCTTCACGACGAGCGAGAACGGGGTCGACCAGTCCTGCATCCAGTGCAACGGCACGCCGAACAGCAAATGCTCGGCGGCTTCCGCGGACAACGCGCGGGAGGTCGGCATGGCTTCGGTGAATGCAAGTCGCTTGCGATCGAACAGCGCGCGGGCGCGGATGAGGTCGACTCCGTGTCGGGTCTGCAATTGAGGCTCCTGTGACGGGTTGGAATGGACGGGTGAGGCCTCCGCGAGCTTGTCATATTCCACGCGCGAGGTCGATTCGGGCTCGACCGCGTCGCTGTCGGACATCGAGTTTTTGCGCATAAAGATACGACAACATATATCTTTATGCGCGGATCAAGAAGTGAGTGTGCGCTCACATATCCGACATCAAGCCAGTAGAAACAGGGTAAACGACAGATACGTCCTCGTCTGGGATCGCGTCTAGACTGCGCAATGTAGTACGACGACGTATGAATAACGATCCGCCGTCCGGCGTATCGATCCCCTAATCCCTGAAGGAGTGCCCATGGCTGCGAACCGTCGCCGTTCGTCCTCGTCTGTCGGATCGCCCGCGCCGCGGCGGCTATCGCGTCGCGACTTCATCGGCTGGACCGGCGCGCTCGCAGGCGGCGCCGCACTCGGCGGACCGCTCGCGGCGACCCGCGCGTTTGCGGCCGGCACGTCGCCCAATGCGGCGGTCGACCTGATCTGGGGCGAGCACGGTGCGGCGGCGCGCATCGCGGCATCGCTCGCGCATGTGTCGCGCCTCGCGTTCCGCAGGCACGACTTCGACGTCACGCACTACGGCGCACGCGCGTGCGCGACCGTCGCGCAGACGTCGCCGTACCCGGCGGGGAAATCTCCGGTCAGCCCCGGTTCCGAACTGACGACCGCGCCCGGCGCGTTCGACTCGCGTCCGGCGTTTCTCGCGGCGATCGACGCGTGCGTGCGCGAAGGCGGCGGCCGCGTGGTCGTGCCGCCCGGCAACTGGTACTGCGCGGGGCCGATCGTGCTGCAAAGCAACGTGAATTTCCACCTGAGCGCGAACTGCACGATCTACTTCAGCCCGAACCCGGCCGACTATGCGAAGGACGGCCCGGTCGACTGCGGCGCGAATGGCCGCCTGTACTACAGCCGCTGGCAGGCGAACGACTGCCTGAACTATGGCGCCCCCGTCTATGCGCGCAACGCGACGAACATCGCGCTGACCGGCGA
Organism: Burkholderia sp. Tr-862; assembly: GCF_011753085.1. Taxonomy (NCBI): domain Bacteria; kingdom Pseudomonadati; phylum Pseudomonadota; class Betaproteobacteria; order Burkholderiales; family Burkholderiaceae; genus Burkholderia; species Burkholderia sp. Tr-862. The sequence continues at coordinate 32,711 of NZ_VWWG01000032.1, read as the reverse complement.
AGGGCCGACGTCGGTGCTGAACGGCCAAGCGATGACGCCGTTCTCCGGCGCCGGCAGCAGCAGCGTGTGCTGGTGGACCTACAAGGGCTCGTCGGGTGCATACGGTGCCGGCGCGACGGTGCCGGCCCAGAACTATGCGAATCCGAACAACGTCGACCTGCGGATCGTTGCGCCCGCGATCCCCGACGCGCTCTATGCGCTGCTCACGTCGCCCGTCACGCCGTGGCAGCAGGATCAGAACTACCTGCCCGCGCTGTCCGAGGCCGGTGTGCCGGTCGAGCAGCGCATCTTTGGCCTCGGCCACTACCTGCGCCCGTGCATGGTCGAATTCATCGGCTGCACCAACGTGTTGATGGAGCACTACCAGACGCAAAACACGCCGTTCTGGCAGCACCATCCGACCGCGAGCCGCAACGTCGTGATGCGCGGCGTGACGACGAACAGCATCGGCCCGAACAACGACGGCTTCGATCCGGACGCGTGCACCGACGTACTGTGCGAAGGCTGCACGTTCAACACCGGCGACGACTGCATCGCGATCAAGTCGGGCAAGGACCGCGACACGGAATACGGTCCCGCGAAGCGGCACCTGATCCGCAATTGCACGATGAACAGCGGGCACGGCGGCATCACGCTCGGCAGCGAGATGGGCGGCGGCGTCGAGCAGATCTACGCGACCCACCTGTCGATGCTGAACGCGAACTGGCAGACCAACCCGCTGAACATCGCGATTCGCGTGAAGACGAACATGAACCGGGGCGGCTACGTGAAGGACTTCCACGTGAAGGGCGTCACGCTGCCGAACGGCGTGACGCTGAAGGGCGGGGGCTACGGCAGCGCGCTGCTCGCGGGCAGCCCGGTCAACGCGAGCGTGCCGCTCGGCGTGGTGACGCCGTCGGCCGGCAATCCGTCGGCCGCGCAGGGCGGCATCGTCACGTTCGACTGCGACTACCAGCCCGCGAACGACGCCGTGCGCACGCGGCCGCCGGTCGTGCAGAACGTGACGATCTCCGACGTGAAGGCGAGCAACGTGACGCTGAACGGCGTGACCGCGTCGTGCTTCCAGGCGATCGTCGCGCAGGGGCCGGTCGCGTTCGACTACAACGGCACGCCGCCGACGCCGGCCGTGCAGCCGATCTCCGGCGTGACGATCAGCAACTGCGACTTCGGCACGCCGGTCGCGTCGGGCACGCCGACCGTCACGTCGCCGGGGCCGATCTACGCGTTCAACGTGAGCGCGATGACGCTGACGAACGTGACGATCGCCGGGCAGGCCGTCAACATGACGGTCACCGACGTGCGGTGAGGTAACGCGCGAGCAGGCGTTCGCATGCGGCCGGTCGATGCATGCGGACGCGTTACGCCAGCGTCTTGACCATGTGGTGCTCGTCGTAGAAGCGGCCGTCGACGAGCAGCGAGCGCGGTTCCGTGCCGAACCGGACGAACCCTTGCGATGCGTACAGGCGTTCGGCGGTGCCGTTGATCTCGTTGACGCACAGCATCAGTTGCCTGCATTGCCACGCTTGCGCCGCATGCGCGGTCGCGCTGTCGAGCAGCAATTGCGCGATGCCGCGCCCGCGATACGCAGGATCGACGAACACTCCCCAGATCACCGCCTTGTGCGCGACCTTCGCCCGCGCATCGCGGCGCACGCCCGTGATGCCGACGAGCGTTGCGCCGTCGAACGCGCCGAACACGGCCCGCACGCCGCTCGGCGTGATGCGCGTCGCGAATTCGTCGACCGTGATGCCGGCTTCTTCGTCGCGGGTCGGCAGGAACGAGGTCGGCGACGTGTCGATTGCGCGCAGGCGCACGGACTGGAACTGCGCCGCATCGGCGGCGTCGAGCAGGCGGATCGTGATCATGGAATGCGGTTCTTGTTGGGGTGTCGGAATCTGCTGCGCGATGCGCGGCAGGGCATCGACAATGCTAAGCGCAAACGGGTTGTTCGCGCGAGTATCGGCGGTGTGCGGAAGCTGACGGTGACGTGTCCGCGCGGCAAGCATGCTGCGCTGACAGAAGGAAGGAGATGAAGCGAAGCGCGCCCGCTGTCGCGCCACGGCGCCGCGGCGGCGCGCGGCGTCGAGGGCGCGCAATCTGCGCGATGCGCCTGATCAGGTCAGGCGCATGCGGTCTGGATCAATAACGCGACAGCTGATTGCCGTTGATCTGCACGCGATCGCCCGGGCGCAGGTCGCCCGGCGACTGCACGTCGAACGAGCGCGTCGAGCCGTCGCTGACCCGCACGTCGATCCGGTAGCTGCTCGGCGGTTGGGCCGCGCCCATCTGCTGGCCGATCTGGTTGCCGGCCACGGCACCGCCCAGCGCGCCGATCACGGTAGCCGCATCACGGCCGTGGCCGCGGCCGAACTGGTTGCCCAGCACGCCGCCGACCAGCGCACCGACGACGGTGCCGGCCACGCCCGACGTGCCGACCGAGCCGTTGACCGGCTGGATGTTCGCGACCGTGCCGTATTGTGTGCCGTATTGCGTGCCGTAGCCGTTGCCGTACTGGCCACCGTAAGGCTGCTGATTGCCGTATTGGTCGTACTGCGGCGCCTGATTCGGATAGGCCGGCTGCTGCGGCTGCACGTAGCCGGGTTGCGAATACGCGGGCTGCGCGTAGCCGGGCGTCGCGTATTGCTGCTGCGGATAGCCGGGTTGCGCACCGTAGTAGCCGGGCGCGACGCAGGCGGTCAGCGGAAGCGCCGCCACGGCGACGAGCGAGGCGAACAGAACGGTCTTCGTGGAAGGCATGCGCATCATGATGGTTCCTGCATCGGCAACGTGTTCGCCGATGGATTCCGGGACGGGTGGCGAACTCGGCGTGAGTATAAGGAATGGGCGGATGCGCGTCCGGTGCGGCCGGGTAACAACGTGTAAAGTCTGTTGCCGAGCAACTCGCCGGCACGGCGGGGTGTTGAGGCGAGCGCCCGCCATGGCGCGACGCGGCCGCCCGACGCCCATATCCGATGACGCGGCGCGCTGCACGACCGTCGGCATTTCCACCGCTTCCACCGCTTCCACCGCTTCCACCGCTTCCACCGCTTCCACCGCGATCCCGCCCCATCGTCGCGTCCGGCGAGCGGGGCATGCGCGCCGGGCATCGCGAAATCGAATGCGCGGCATCGCGACATTTAATTGGCCTCGGATGGCCCCGTCCGATATCGTGACCGCATTCCCTGTCAACGGTCGCGCCGCGCCGGCCGCGGTTCCTTTCCCTGTCCGCGCCGGCGCCGCGTTTCACGCGATAACGACCTGACCGCCGTCATGGTGCGTGCATCGTGACGGTCCTGCACCGACCGACCACCCCGGAACCGACATGACGAACCTGCTGATCCGCAACGTCCGCACGCACGCCGACGAAGCGCTCGACATCCTGATCGAAGGCGAGCGCATCGCACGCGTCGGCCCGTCGCTCGACGCGCCCGCGGGCTGCGCGATCGAGGACGGCGCGCACGCGCTTGCGCTGCCCGGCCTCGTCGAAGGCCACACGCATCTCGACAAGACCCACTGGGGCATGCCGTGGTATCGCAACGCGGTGGGGCCGCGCCTCGTCGACCGCATCGAGAACGAGCGCAACTACCGCGCGACGAGCGGTCACGATGCGGGCGCCGCGTCGCTCGCGCTGTCGCGCGCGTTCCTCGCGGCCGGCACGACGCGCATCCGCACGCACGTCGACGTCGACACCGAGGCCGGGCTGCGGCATCTGCACGGCGTGCTCGCGACGCGCGAGACGCTGCGCGGCCAGGTGGACGTCCAGATCGTCGCGTTTCCGCAGTCGGGCGTGCTCAAGCGGCCCGGCACCGCCACGCTGCTGTCCGACGCGCTCGGCGCGGGCGCCGACCTGCTCGGCGGCCTCGACCCGTGCGCGATCGAAGGCGATCCGGTCGAAGCGGTGGACGTGCTGTTCGGCATCGCCGAGCGCCACGGCTGCGGGCTCGACTTGCACCTGCACGAACGCGGGTCGATGGGCGCGTATTCGCTCGACCTGATCCTGCAGCGCACGGCCGCGCTCGGCATGCAGGGCAAGGTCACGATCAGCCACGGCTTCTGCCTCGGCGACGTTGCCGACCGCGAGCGCGACGCGCTGCTCGCGCGGATGGCCGAACTCGGCGTCGCGATCGTCACGACCGCGCCGGCCGCGGTGCCCGTGCCGTCGGTCGTCGCGTGCCGCGCGGCCGGCGTGACCGTCATCGGCGGCAACGACGGCGTGCGCGATACGTGGACGCCGTACGGTTCGCCCGACATGCTGGAACGCGCGATGCTGATCGGCATGCGCAACGATTTCCGCCGCGACGACGCGCTCGAAGTCGCACTCGACTGCGTGACGCACAGCGCGGCGCGCGGTTGCGGCTTCGCCGACTATGGGCTGGAGGCCGGCAAGCGTGCGGACGTCGTGCTCGTGGATGCGCTGACGTTCGCCGAGGCCGTCGTCGCGCGGCCGACGCGCCGGCTCGTCGTGTCGTCGGGGCGGATCGTCGCGCGCGACGGCGCGCTGGTCTGAGCCCGGTGCCGCATCGCGCCGGGTATGATCGGGCTCTTTCAGCCTGATCCCGCGGGAGACGACGATGCGACGCACACGCACGATGGCGGCACGGGCCGCGCGATGGACGCGATGGATGGCCGCGGCGACGTTCGCGGTGACGGCCGCGCATGCGGCGGCGGCCGGGCCGGATCAAGCGCAGCAGGAAGCGAATCGCCGCACGGTGCTGGCGTTCTACGAGAAAGGCCTGAACGAGAAGGATGCCGATGCCGCGCTCGCGTATGTCGGCGACCAGTACGTGCAGCACAACCCGAACGCGGCCGATGGCCGCGACGGTTTCCGCAAGTTCGTCGCGTTCCTGCGCGACAAATATCCGCAGTCGCACAGCGAGATCAAGCGCGCGTTCGTCGATGGCGACTACGTGATCCTGCACGTGCATGCGGTGCGCGAGCCCGGCACGCGCGGCAGCGCGATCATGGACATCTTCCGGCTGGAGCACGGCAAGATCGTCGAGCACTGGGACGTGAACCAGCCGGTGCCCGAGCATGCGGCGAACGGGAACACGATGTTCTGACGGGCGCGGGCTTGCCCGGTTTACGCCGCTGCTCCGTCGCAGCCGATCCGCATCGCGACGGCTGCGCTTATTCCGGCTCGTGTTCGAGCATCGCCGCGAGCGCTTTCGTTAGTTCGCTGACCATCGGATCGGCCGTCGGCCGATGCAGGATCGCGATGTCCATGTTCTCGATCGGCGCGAAGCCGCCGCGCTCCTCGGTCAGCACCACGTGCTCGTCGGTCACCACGCGCGCGGGCAGCACGCTGATGCCGAGGCCGTCCGCGACGGCCGCCTGGATGCCGCTCAGGCTCGACGTCGTGAAGCTGATTCGCCAGCGGCGGCCGCGCTCCTCGATCGCCTTGATCATGTCGTCGCGATAGAGCCCGCGCGGCGGAAACACGACGAGCGGCACCGGGTCGAGCTCGATCGTCGGATGCTGAGCGCTATCGATCCAGCGCAGCTTCTCCGGCCAGCGCACCACTGCCTCGCGGCTGTCGCGCCGCTGCTTGATCAGCACGAGATCGAGCTCGCCGCGATCGTAGGCCGCGCAGATGTCGCGGCTCAGCCCGCACGTCACTTCGAGTTTCACCTGCGGATGATCGCGCTTGAACGCGGCGAGCGCATGGGTCGTGCGGCCCGCCGCGAAATCGTCGGGTACGCCGAGCCGGATCGTGAGCGCGACGGTCGCGCCCGACAGCGCTTCCAGCATCTCGTCGTTCAGCGCGATCATGCGCCGCGCGTAGCTGAGCACCGTCACGCCGGCGTCGGTCGGCCGCACGTCGCGCGTGCCGCGGTCGAGTAGGCGATGCCCGGCGATCTCCTCGAGCCGCCGCACCTTCTGGCTGACCGTCGACTGCGTGGAATGCAGGCGTGCGGACGCAGTCGTGAAGCTGCCGCAATCGGCGACCATCACGAGTGCGCGCAACAGGTCGAGGTCGAACAAAGGTCGATTCATTTCTGCACTTTTCTGGATTCGAGCATTTCATTTCCAAATGCGTGCGACGACTTTTAGCATGGCCGGGGACCGTGGGCAATCGTGGGTTCGCCGGACATGCGGATAGGGCTGCTCGCGACGCGCCTCGACGATACTCGTCGCCACTCATGGTTGCTGGTGCGGTATAGGGTGCATGGGCGGAACGGTGGAAAAATGTGTCGATAGACCGCGCTGTATAGACATTTTCCTCCGGCGGATATCCGCAAAAACTCGTTCTGTGGCGATCCAACGTCACGCCGGGTAAACACTCGAAATTCCGGGAAAATCCCGCGACTTCGGGCCATCAATCCCGCACTTCGTCCCGATCTCGCCGTCCGGCCTCTTCCAACTCGCTCTCCGCGCTTGCGCCCAAAAATCGAGCGGTCTAGACTGCATCGCAGTTTCATCGAAGGAAGTCCCAGTCTTTCGCGTACCACGCCGGGCCCGCCGGCACGACGCTCCCCAACGGACGCCCGGCGCTTGCCCGCCACGTCGAGACCACAAGGACACACCATGAACCGCACTGCAAAGCTCGTCGTTTCCGCGCTGGCGTTCGCGCCGCTCGTCTCGTTCGCGCAGGACACGGCGACGATCCGCTGGGGCATCGATCCCACCTATCCGCCGTTCGAGGCGAAGCAGCCCGACGGCTCGCTCGCCGGCTTCGACATCGACCTGCGCGATGCGATCTGCGAGCAGCTGCGCGCGAAGTGCGTGTGGGTCGAGCAGGGCTTCGACGGGATGATTCCGGGGCTGCGCGCGCGCAAGTTCGACGTGATCATGTCCGCGATGACGGCCACCGACGAGCGGCTCAAGCAGATCGACTTCTCGAACAAGCTGTACGCGTCACCGGGCGCGCTCGTCGCGCCGGCTGGCTCGAAGCTGCTGCCGACCGCGGCGTCGCTCGCCGGCAAGCGCGTCGGGATCGACCAGGGCACCACGCAGGAGGCGTACGCGAAGGCCGAATGGGCGACCAAGGGCGTGACGATCGTGTCGTACCAGAACCAGGACCAGGTGTATCAGGATCTGGTGAACGGCCGTCTCGACGCGACCTTCCAGGACAAGACGCAGGCCGGCTATTCGTTCCTGAAGACGCCGCGCGGCAAAGGCTACGCGTTCGCGGGCCCCGACGTGACCGACGTGCGCATCACCGGCTACGGCGTCGCGATGGGCGTGCGCAAGGGCGACGCCGACATGAAGAAGCGGCTGAACGACGCGATCGCCGCGATCCGCGCGAACGGCACGTACCAGAAGATCGCCGCGAAATACTTCGACTTCGACATCTACGGCGCGAAGCAGCAGTTGACCGCCGCGCCGTGACCGCATGCGCCCCATGCCCCCCCATGATCCCGTGCTTCATTCAATCGACAGGCAAGCCATGACGAGTATCCAGGACCGCGTCGCGAAAGCCGTGACGCCCGAACTGATCGCCGCCTTCCGCGACGAAGGCGCGGTGTGCATCAAGGGCATTTTCTCGCCCGACGAAGTGGCCGCGCTGCGCGCCGGCATCGACGCGAACCTCGCGCAGCCGAGCGTGCGAGCGAAGGTCGCGAGCCGGCCCGACGATCCGGGCTGGTTCTTCGAGGACTTCTGCAACTGGCGGCACAACGATGCGTATCGCGACTTCATCGTGCGGTCGCCCGCGCCGTCGGTGGCCGCCGCGCTGATGGGCACGAAGACTGTTCGCCTGCATCACGACCATCTGCTCGTGAAGGAGCCCGGCACGCGGCAGCGCACGCCGTGGCACCAGGACCAGCCGTACTACAACATCGAAGGCGACGACAACGTCAGCATGTGGATTCCGGTCGACCCGGTACCGCTCGAATCGACGCTGGAATTCGTCGCGGGTTCGCACCAGGGGCCATGGCTGATGCCGCGCACGTTCATGGACAAGGAGGCGAAGTGGTTCCCCGAAGGCAGCCTCGCCGATCTGCCCGACATCGAGGCCGACCGTTCGGCATTCCCGATTCGGCACTGGGCGCTCGAGCCCGGCGACATGGTGTGCTTCCGGATGCTGACGCTGCATGCGTCGGGCGGTACGCAGAACCGCCGGCGCGCGTTCTCGATCCGCTTCGTCGGCGACGACATCCGTCACGCGCCGCGCCGCTGGAAGACGTCGCCCGATTTCCCGGGGCTGGCCGACGAACTGCCGGACGGCGCGCCGCTCGAGCATCCGCTGTTTCCGGTCGTGTGGACGCGCGACGCGGGGCAGGTCGGGGCGATCTGAGCGGCGAATATCGACGACATCGAGCGCCGTCACACGCGCGGCGGCCGTTTCGCGATGAAGCGGCCGCCGCGCGTGGTCGTTTTCAGGTGCCGAAGCGGGTTCAGGTCTGATGCCGTCCGGCGCCCGGCTTGAAGCGCGAGCCGAGCCGGTAGCGGTTGCCCGGATGCAGGAAGTGCACGAACGTGACGGGCAGCCCGTTCGTCCAGGTGCGGCGCGTGAGGGTGAGACACGGCTCGTCGGCGCGCATGTCGAGCAGCCGCGCCTGTTCGCTCGTCGGCAGCGACGCGTCGACGACGTGCTCGATCTCCAGTTCGTAGTGCGACACGTTGTTGAACAGGTATTCGGACGGCGGCTCGGCCTGGAAGTCCTGATCGATGAATTCGGGCGCGGCGGCCGGATTCACGTAGCGATCCTCGAGCTGGATCGGGCGGCCGTTTTCCTCGTGCACGCACACCACGTGAAAGACCGGCGTGTTGACCGCCAGCCCGAACGCGGCCGCGACGTCGAACGACGCGGGCTCGCGCGACTGGCTGAGCACGCGGCAGCGATATTCGTGCCCGCGCGCGCGGATCTCGTCGCGGATGTGCGCGATCATCAGCAGGTTCGACTGCGGCTTCACTTCGGCGACGAAGGTGCCGACGCCCGCGATGCGCTTGAGCACGCCTTCCTCGGTCAGCTCGCGCAGCGCGCGGTTGACCGTCATGCGCGCGACGCCGAATTGCGCGGCGAGATCGAGTTCGGACGGAATGCGGTCGCCCGGGCGCCAGTCGCCCGCGTCGACATTCTGGCGAACGAGCGTCTTGATCTGCTGGAACGGTGCGGTGGTCTTGGTGACCATCGGAAGATCCTTGCGCGAAGAAGTGACGAGGCTAGTCGTCGTGACTGACGATGACCAGGATCTCCGCCTGCGCGGTGCCGAGGCTGCGCGTGCGGTGCGGGATGAGTGCGTTGAAATAGACTGAATCGCCGGTCTTGAGTTGCACCGTCTCGTTCGGGAATTCGATTTCGACGCGCCCCTTGTGCACGAACAGGAATTCCTCGCCTTCGTGCTCGCGGAACGTCGACGCGGCGAATTCGTGCGGCGGATGCACGACGAACGGCAGCATCTTCTTCGGCGCGACGCCGGCCGCGATGCTTTCGAAGCGGTGCGCGTGGCCGTCGGCCGCCGCACCCATCGCCGTGCGCTCGCCGGCGCGCGTGACCGTGATCAGCTCGCGGTTGTGGCTTTCCGAGAACAGCTGCTCGACGTCGATGTTCAGCGCCTTCGACAGCTTCAGCGCGACCGCGATCGACGGCACGCTCAGGCCGCGCTCGACTTTCGACAGGTAGCTCTTGGTCAGGCCGGTCTCGTCGGCCAGCACATCGAGCGTCCAGCCCTTCTGTTTTCTGAGCAGCTTCAGGCGAATCGTCATGGGGCGCCAGGTGTCCTTCGAAAAGTCGATTGTAACGCATGACACAACGTGTCCTGTGGTGTATCGTGTGTCTTGCGTGTCCACGGACACGGCCGCGGACGGCGCGGCAGATCCGATCCAATCAGGAGGTGAACATGGCGGAAACGCTGAATTTGACGAAGGAGGCGCTGGTCGCGCTGGCGGAGCGGCGTCTCGAGAACGAGGTGGGCGACAGCGGCTGGTCCGCGCGGCAAAAGCTCGCGCTCACGTGCCGGATCCTGTTCGACGCCGGTCACGATTCGGGCCTGGCCGGGCAGATCACCTGCCGCGCGGGCGACGCCGGCACGTACTACACGCAGCGGCTGGGGCTCGGCTTCGACGAGATCTCGGCCGCGAACCTGCTGCGCGTCAACGAGGATCTCGACGTCGTCGACGGCGAAGGCATTCCGAACCCGGCTAACCGGTTCCATACGTGGATCTATCGCGAGCGCCCGGACGTGAACTGCATCATCCATACGCATCCGGCGCATGTCGCGGCGCTGTCGATGCTCGAGCAGCCGCTCGTCGTGTCGCACATGGACACCTGCCCGCTGTACGACGATTGCGCGTTCCTGAAGGACTGGCCGGGCGTGCCGGTCGGCAACGAGGAAGGCGAGATCATTTCGAAGGCGCTCGGCGACAAGCGTGCGATCCTGCTGTCGCATCACGGCCAGCTCGTGGTCGGCAGGACGATCGAGGAAGCCTGCATCCTCGCGCTGCTGATCGAGCGGGCCGCGAAGCTGCAACTGCTGGCGATGTCGGCCGGCGAGATCAAGCCGGTGCCGCCGGCACTCGCGCGGGAAGCGCACGACTGGATTTCGAAGCCGAAGCGCGATGCCGTGACGTTCGACTACTACGCGCGTCGCGCATTGCGCACGCATCGGGACTGTATTGCATGAGCGGACGCATCGCTTCCGTCTCGTCCATTCATCATTGAGGAATCCACATCGTGTCCATCCTGCTGCAAGGCATCATCGCCTATCCGGTTACGCCGTTCGTCGCCGACGGCGGCATCGACCTGCCGGCGCTCGATGCGCTGATCGAGCGCCTGATCGCCGATGGCGTCCACGCGATCGCGCCGCTGGGCAGTACCGGCGAGAGCGCGTACCTGTCCGACGCCGAATGGGAGGCGGTCGCCACCGCGTCGATTCGCGCGGTGCGCCGGCGCGTGCCGACCGTCGTCGGCATCTCCGATCTCACGACGGCCGGTGCGGTGCGCCGCGCGCGCATCGCCGAACAGGCCGGCGCCGACGCCGTGATGGTGCTGCCCGTGTCGTACTGGAAGCTCGGCAACGACGAGATCGTCGCGCACTACCGCGCGATCGGCGACGCCATCGGCATCCCGATCATGCTGTACAACAACCCCGCGACGAGCGGCGTCGACATGTCGCCCGACCTGATCGCGACGATTTGCAGGACCGTCGACAACGTGACGATGGTCAAGGAGAGCACCGGCGACATCGGGCGGATGCACCGGCTCGCGCAGTTGAGCGACGGGACGATCCCGTTCTACAACGGCAGCAATCCGATGGCGCTTGCCGCGCTGGCCGCGGGCGCGGCCGGATGGTGCACGGCCGCGCCAAACCTGAATGCCGCGTTGCCGATTGCGCTGGTCGATGCGATGCGCGCGGGCGACCTGGCGCGCGCCAGGACGGTTTTTCACGCGCAGTTGCCGCTGCTGCGGTTCATCGTCGACGGCGGCCTGCCGGTGACCGTGAAGGCCGGGTTGCGGCTGCGCGGCTTCGACGCGGGCGACCCGAGGCGGCCGTTGCTGCCGCTCGGCGACGTGCGCACGCGCGAGCTCGAACGCCTGCTTGCGGCACTGCCGGACGGTGTGCCGGCATGAGCGGCGACGCGCGGCCGGCGATCGCGGTCGCCATCGCCGCGGTGCGGGTCGGCACGAGCCGGCCGCTGGCCGGCACGCCGCACATGAGTGCGATCGACAAGCAGCCGGTCGACGCGCGTCTGTGGCTCGGCGCGCTCGGCTTTGCGGGCGACGGGCAGGCCGATGCGCGGCATCACGGCGGGCCCGACAAGGCGGTCCATCACTATGCGTACGATCACTATGCGTGGTGGTCCGCGCAGATCGGGGTGCGTGACGTGCTCGGGCGGCCGGGCGCATTTGGCGAGAACCTGTCGACGCACGGCGTGACCGAGCACGACGTGTGTCTCGGCGACGTGTTCACGCTGGGCGGCGCCGTGCTGCAGGTGTCGCAGTCGCGGCAGCCGTGCTGGAAGCTCAATGCGCGCTTCGACCATCCGCGCATGGCGGCGCTCGTGCAGCAAAGCGGCCGGACCGGCTGGTATTACCGTGTGCTGGACGAAGGCTGGGTGGCGCCGGGCGATGTGCTGGCGCTGCGCGAGCGCCGGTATCCGCAATGGCCACTGTCGACGGTGCTCGATGTGCTGTACCGGCGCACGCTCGACATGGCCGCGCTCGATGCGCTGTGCGGCGTTCCGGTATTGCCGTCCGGCTGGCGCAAGATGCTCGACAAGCGCCGGACGCAGCGGCAGGTCGAAGACTGGACGAAGCGGCTCGAAGGCTGACGCGCCGCGTGCGCGGCTTAACCCGCCGGCAGGTTCCGCACGTCGGCCGTCGGCTCGGCGCCGAACGTGTCGCTCAGCGCGTGGCCGATCAGGTGCCGCGCGGCGGCCTCGGGCGTCGACAGTGCGCCGCTCGCCTTCAACTGGTCGAATTTCTCGCGCATCGGGAAGTTCTCTTCGCTGGTCGAGCGGATCGTCGCCTGCATGCCCGTATCGACGACGCCCGGCGCGACACTGCAGATCCGCAGCGCGCGGTTCGCGTCGAGCGCGACGGCGCGTGCGTGATGATCGAGCGCGGCCTTGGTCGCGCAATAGACGCTCCAGCCCGCGTATGCGTTGCGCGCGGCGCCGCTCGACACGTGCAGGATCCGGCATTCGGTCGGCGCCGATACCGCCTGCACGAGCGCGGCCGACAGCATCAGCGGCGCCGCGACGTTCAGGCCGACCGTGCGTGCGACGAGCGCCGGATCCTGCGCGTCGAGCGGTCCGATCGGATCGACGATGCCCGCGTTGTTGAAGAGCAGCACGATCGACGCGCCGTCGACGAAGCTGCGCAGCGTGTCGCCGGCCAGCCACGCCGCGACGGCCGACGTATCCGACAGGTCGAGTTCGATTTCGGCGAATCGGTCGCCGGCCTGCGCGGCGAGCGACGGATGACGGCTGCGCGACACGCCGAGCACGGCGATGCCTTCCTGCAACAGCTGTTCCGCGAGCGACGCGCCGAGGCCGCGCGTGTGTCCGGTGACGATGGCGCGCACGTTCGGCGCTGAAGAGGATGCAGTCATGGTGGTGAACGAGTGAACAGTTGAGCCGTGTTGGCGAGTGGCGAGTGGCGAGTGGCGCGCATGCGCGGCAACCCGGCGTGCGCGACGGGCGATGCGCGGTGCCGGCGTGGCGTGCGAAGGCGGCCGCTTGCGGCGCCGCCTCTCCGGCTGAACGCGTATCGTAGCGCCGGCTTGCACGACGCGCAAACGCGCGGCGATGCCAGGCACGGCCGCGCGGCGTGAATGCGCGGCGCCGAATGCACGCATCGTCGCGCGCCGCCGCACGGCGGATACGTTGGACGAAAGCCGTCTGCGGCAAGTGCGCGCGGCGCGGCGGCAAGTGGCGCCGGCCCCCACGCCGCGAGCTATCATATGGCTCGCCCGTTCGCGACGCCGGACGGGCCGCGACGTTTCCCTTCACCTGCTGCACGCTGCGACGCCATCCATGAACACCACGCCGGATATGCCCACGCCACGCGCCTTGCGCGAACTCACGCCCCTGGAGGCCCGCATTCTCGGGGTGCTCGTGGAGAAGCAGCACACGGTGCCGGACACCTATCCGCTGTCGCTGAATGCGCTGACCGCGGGCTGCAACCAGAAAACCGCACGCTCGCCGGTGATGAACGTCAGCGAGGACGAGGTCACGACCGCGCTCGACAGCCTCAAGCACCTGAGCCTCGTGATGGAGGGCAGCAGCAGCCGCGTGCCGCGTTTCGAGCACAACATGAATCGCGTGCTCGGCATCCCGAGCCAGGCGATCGCGCTGCTGACGATCCTGTTGCTGCGCGGCCCGCAGACGGCCGCCGAACTGCGCCTGAACAGCGCGCGCCTGCACGGCTTCGCGGACATCTCGTCGGTCGAGGCCTTCCTCGACGAACTCGCGGCGCGTGCGCAGCCGCTCGTCATCCGGCTGCCGCGTGCGGCCGGTGCGCGCGAGAACCGCTGGATGCACCTGATGTGCGGCGAGGTGAACGTCGCCGACTTCGCCGGTTCGGATACCGGTGGCGGCACGGATTCCGTTCCGCCGTCCGAGTTCGAGGCGCTGAAGGCCGAGCAGAAGCGGCTTGCGGATGAAGTGGCGCGGCTGAACGCGCTCGTTCAGCGGATGGCGGCCGAACTCGGGATCGACGTCGACGCGCCAGGCGACGCGGGCTGACGGGCTCCCGATGCGATGACGGCGGCGCCTGCGCCGCGCCGCATTACTTTAGCTTGACGCCCGGGACGAGGTAACGCGCACCGCCCGGTCTGAGGATCGGCGCGAGCGCGGCAAACGGCGCGTCGAGCTGCGGCCCCAGACACGCGCCCGCCGCGTGGCCGATTCCGGATACGACGAACGACAGCTTGCCGGGAGCATCGAGTTCGAATGCCAGATACTGCGGGAACACGTCGGCGCACGACAGCGAATCGCCGTCGTCGCTCGTCGGCTGTTTTCCCGGTGCGGCTGCGTCGCGCAGCCGCGCAATGAACTTCACCAGCGCGGCGCTCGTTGCCGATTCATCGTCCTTGGCCGGCGCAGCCGCATCGATCATGCGATTCCAGTCGAGGTATGCACCGCGCAGCAGGTCGAAGGTGACCGGATCGTAGTGATTGTTCGGATGGGCGCCGCCGCAGTACGTACTGCCCGATTCCACGATGCCGAGCGCCACGGGTGACAGCCACGTGACCGTTACCTGTTCGTCGTCGAAGCCGCCGAGCGAGCCGGCGGCCGGCCCGTCGTCGGTATAGCGCGTCGACGCGCATTCGAGCGCGGCGAGATTCATCTGCCAGTGCTGCTGCTCGAGCAAGCGGTTGACCCGTGCCATGACCCCCGAATCGGGGTGGCGGCTCAGACGCGGATACATGAGTTTCGTGCGCGGATCGCGCCACATCCGGTATGCGACGGTGCCGTCGCCGATTTCGCGGCCGGCCGGCTGTGCGTGCCCGGCGAGCTTCAGCGTCGCATAAGGCGCCTGCCGCATGTCGATGGCCGCGCCGCTTGCGATGCCGCTGCCGACGCCGCCGGCGATACGATCGGAGAGGGCTTCGACGGAGCCGGGCGCAACCGCATCGGGATCGTATTCGGCGACGCGTCGCAGCGTGAAGTTCCGCGTCTTGCCGGTACGCGCGTCGGTCCACTGGCCGCGATAGCCATCGTTGTCCCGCGTGCCGCGCCAGGTTGCCGCTGGATGGGCGAAATCGGCGCCGCCGCTGTTTCGCGTCATGTCGCGCACCTCGTCCGGCAACGCGGTGCGCTCGAGCGGCTCGACGAGCTGCGTGGGCTGGCCGTGCAGCGGAATGTCGACACCGTACTGCGTATAGAAATAGCGGCCCGAGATCGTGCCGTCCGCCGCCGGCCGGCGGTCGAGTTCCATCACGACCTCGCCGGCGCCTTGCAGCATGCCGCGATAGACGACGCGCGGCGCGGCGTCGGCTGCCGCAGCGCGCAGCGCGATCAGCGCCAGCACAATCCGGATCAGTGCGCGCATCACCAGCGGCACCCGGTTTGCTCGGATGCGTCGACGTCCAGTGCCCTGCTGAACGCGGTTCGCTTGCCGGTGCGCGCGCTGGTATAGGTCATCGAATAGATCATCGCACCCTGCGACATCATCTCGTACCGCCCATTGATCCTGCCGTCCACCATTTCGACCCAGGTCGTCGTGAACTGATGCGGGCGGCCTTCGACGAGCACTTCCTCATCGACGTGCTCGACCACTAGCGGCAGCGCCGTTTTCGCTTTCGCATAGCGGACCATGCCGCCCGACCAATCGACGGCGTCGTCGTAGTAGGTGCGCATCTCGAAGCGTACGGGTTTGTCGCCGTCCGATTTGAAGCAGTACACGTCGGTGGAAACCTTGGCGAACGCGGGCAGTGACGCGAAGAGCAGTAGGGCGATAAGGGTTTTTTTCATCATGATCCGACGAAGGGTAAAGTGCGGCATCAACCGAGCACGATTCGCGTGGCGCCTGCGTCGACGAGCCGGAACAGCAGGTCCTCCACGGCCGCGCCCGGCGCCGAACCGAGATCCGCGTTGACCCGCCATCCGTGCTCCGTGCGCACCGGCTCCGACAGATAGTGAACGATGCCGTGCAGGCCGTCCTCGGCCGGCGCGCGTGCGTCGTCGGTGTCGAACCACGCGAAGAACCATGCCTTGAACGCGTCGGTGGCCGCGGCTTCGTCGAGGCCGTCGGCTTCGACCGTCACCCAGTCCCACACGAACGGCCGGATCGACACGGCCGCCGTGTCGAGTTCGAACGCGAACGGTCCGAAATCCAGTTGCGAGGTCGAGTCGACCATCGCCGGCTGGCCGGCCGATTCGCCTCCGGTGTGAACGAGGTCGGCGCGGCACGGCAGCGCGAGCGGGCCTTCGGTGGCCAGCGTGCCGTCGGCTTTCCGGTAGGCCGGTTCGACAACGGCCGCCGGTTGCGCCGCCGCTTGCGCGAGCAGGTCGGCGTAGGGCTGGCGAATGGCGCTGAGCAGTTCGGATACGGTCATCTTGGCGGGTTGGATCAAGTTGCGAACGCTCAATCACGGACGGATGGTGCGTCGTGCCGCCGGCGTCGAACGAGGGCCCGAATCGGCAGGGGACAGCCACGATCGTACGGTACTTCGGTGACGTGCGACCACTCGGCCGAACGGCCGGCTCGCTTCGCGATGCGCGCGCTCGCGCGGAAGTTCTGCGCGAGCGGCGTGCCGCCTTGCGCGAGTGCCATAATCGAGGCTGCCAATCATCCAGACGTCCCCCGGAGAATTCCCATGCAGAACCTCGACAATCCTTCCCACGATCGCGAGGTAGGCAGCGCCGACGCGACGCAGGACACCACGCGCATCGACGACGTCCGCATCGGCGCCGTGCGTCCGCTGATTTCCCCCGCGCTGCTGCAGGACGAGCTGCCGGTGCCGGCCGCCACGCAGACGCTCGTCGAGGACACCCGCCGCGCGATCGGCGACATCCTGCACGGCCGCGACGACCGGCTGCTGCTCGTCGTCGGCCCGTGCTCGATCCACGACCACGACCAGGCGCTCGACTACGCACGCCGCCTGAAGGCCGCCGCCGATGCACTGAAGGACGACCTGCTGATCACGATGCGCGTGTACTTCGAGAAGCCGCGCACGACGGTCGGCTGGAAGGGATACATCAACGATCCGCGGCTGGACGGCAGTTTCCGCATCAACGAAGGGCTGCGCGCCGCGCGGCAACTGCTGCTCGACATCAACGCGCTGGGCCTGCCGGCGTCGACCGAATTCCTCGACCTGCTGAGCCCGCAATACATTGCCGACCTGATCGCGTGGGGCGCGATCGGTGCGCGCACGACCGAGAGCCAGAGCCATCGCCAGCTCGCGTCGGGGCTGAGCTGCCCGATCGGCTTCAAGAACGGCACCGACGGCGGCGTGCAGGTGGCGTCGGACGCGATCGTCGCCGCGCGCGCGAGCCACGCGTTCATGGGGATGACGAAGATGGGGATGGCCGCGATCTTCGAGACGCGCGGCAATGACGATGCGCACGTGATCCTGCGCGGCGGCAAGAACGGGCCGAACTACGACGCCGAGCACGTCGAGGCGAGCTGCGCGGTGCTGCGCAAGAGCGGGTTGCGCGAGCAGGTGATGGTCGATTGCTCGCATGCGAACTCGAACAAGTCGCATGAGCGGCAGATCGACGTCGCTCAGGATCTCGCACGGCAGTTGGGGCAGGGCGAGCACCGGATCGTCGGCGTGATGGTGGAGAGCCATCTCGAGGCCGGGCGTCAGGACCTGAAGCCGGGCGTGCCGTTGCAGTACGGCGTGTCGATCACCGATGCGTGCCTGAGCTGGTCGCAGACCGAGCCGGTGCTCGATGTGCTGGCCGAGGCGGTGCGGCATCGCCGGGTGTATTCGCGCAACGCGTGACGCGGCGTGGCTGCGGGGCAGGGTGGCGGGGTGGCGCCCGCCGCGTAGTTCGATGCGCCGGTGACGACCGGTTGGCTGTTTGCCATGTTCTCCTGATCGACAGGCCGCGACGTCGCTTTTTCCGCGCCGCGCGCACCAACTATCCGCATGGTCATTGATCTGGCTCCGGCTCGATCCGCCTGCCGCGTTGCACGCTGGACGCACGATCCGGCGAATGTCGCTACCATGAAGCCGTGCTGCACGCTGCGGCCCGGCCATGCCGGTCCGTCATGCACACACGCAGTGGCGGCGCGGCCGACCGCCACGCGACCGACGAAGCGCGGGGTGCTCACCGATCAGCCGTTGCGCCCGCGTCGCTTCGCTCCCGGAATCAACAACAACCGAACCGGAGTGCAACTACATGAAGTTCTACAAGACCCTCATCGCAGCAACCGTCCTCGCATCGAGCGTCAGCGCGCACGCGCAGATCGCCGGCGCGCAGCCGCTCAGCGTGACCGTCGAGCAATCGCAGGCGCTGCTCGAAGGTTGGAGCGTGAAGAAGAGCGTGCTCGGCAAGGTCGTGTACAACGACGCGAACCAGAAAGTCGGCACGGTGCGCGACCTGATCGTCGCGCCGGACGGCTCGGTGTCGGCGGCGATCGTGTCGGCCGGCGGCTTCCTCGGCGTGGCCGCGCATGACGTCGCGGTGCCGATCGGGTCGCTCGACGTGCGCAACGGCAACATCTACCTGCCGGGCGCGACGAAGGATGCGCTGAAGGCGACGCCGGCGTTCCAGTACGCGAAGGTGCCGTCGCCGCCGAAGCCGAAGAAGGTCGACGACAAGCACTGATGCAAGCAGCCCGGCCCGGTGCGCGATGTGCCGGGCCGGCCGATTGCCACGTAGTGCCGCACCGCGCGGCGATCCCTCACCGCCGCGCACCCTCATCCCTCCCTGTCTACGTAATTCTACGTAGCCCCGCATACGTAGTTGTGCGCTTGTAAGCCGCCCCCATCGCGCGGAATACTACGGCCCACCGCCGCGGCTTTCTCGAGACGCGGCACGACGCATCGACGTCACGCGGGTTCGGCCCCTCGCCGCATCCACTCAAAAACACATTGGAGACCAGGAGACGCCATGAATCGGGCTTCCAGTACCCTGCTCTGGATCGCGGTCGCGCTGCTCGGCGCGTTCGCATTCGGGACGATCGCACTTGCGCACGGCGAACGCGTCAGCGCGCTCTGGATCGTGATCGCCGCAGTCTGCGTGTATCTGATCGCATATCGCTTCTACAGCCGCTTCATCGCCAGCAAGGTCATGCAGCTCGACGGGTTGCGGATGACGCCGGCGGTCAAGTACAACGACGGCCTCGACTACGTACCGACCAACAAGTACGTGCTGTTCGGCCATCACTTCGCCGCGATCGCCGGCGCCGGGCCGCTCGTCGGCCCCGTGCTCGCCGCGCAGATGGGCTACACGCCCGGCATGCTGTGGATCCTGGCCGGCGTCGTGTTCGCCGGCGCGGTGCAGGACTTCATCGTGCTGTTCATCTCGACGCGCCGCGACGGCCGCTCGCTCGGCGACCTCGTCAAGATGGAGCTCGGCACGGTGCCCGGCGTGATCGCGCTGTTCGGCGCGTTCCTGATCATGGTGATCATCCTCGCGGTGCTCGCGCTGATCGTCGTGAAGGCGCTGACGAATTCGCCGTGGGGCACGTTCACCGTCGCCGCGACGATTCCGATCGCGCTGTTCATGGGCGTCTACACGCGCTATATCCGTCCGGGCCGCATCGGCGAAGTGTCGATCATCGGCTTCGTGCTGTTGATGGCATCGATCGCGTTCGGCCAGCACGTGCACGATTCGCCGACGCTCGCCGCGTGGTTCACGTTCAACGGCACGCAGCTCACGTGGATCCTGATCGGCTACGGCTTCGTCGCGTCGGTGCTGCCGGTGTGGCTGCTGCTCGCGCCGCGCGACTACCTGTCGACGTTCCTGAAGATCGGCACGATCCTCGGTCTCGCGATCGGCATCCTGGTCGTCGCACCGGAACTGAAGATGCCCGCGCTGACGAAGTTCGTCGACGGCACCGGCCCGGTGTGGTCGGGCAACCTGTTCCCGTTCCTGTTCATCACGATCGCGTGCGGCGCGGTGTCGGGTTTCCACGCGCTGATCTCGTCGGGCACGACGCCGAAGCTGATCGACAACGAATCCAACGCGCGCTTCATCGGTTACGGCGCGATGCTGATGGAATCGTTCGTCGCGATCATGGCGCTCGTCGCCGCGTGCGTGATCGAGCCGGGCATCTACTTCGCGATGAACGCACCGGCGGCCGTGCTCGGCTCGACGCCGGAAGCCGTCGCGAACACGGTCACGCAATGGGGCTTCGTGCTGACGCCCGACATGCTGACGCAGACCGCGAAGGCCGTGGGCGAGACGACGATCATCGCGCGCGCGGGCGGCGCACCGACGCTGGCCGTCGGCATGGCGCACATCCTGCACCAGGTGATCGGCGGCGAAGCGATGATGGCGTTCTGGTATCACTTCGCGATCCTGTTCGAGGCGCTGTTCATCCTGACGGCCGTCGACGCCGGCACGCGCGCGGGCCGCTTCATGCTGCAGGACCTGCTCGGCACGTTCCATCCGGCGCTCAAGCGCACCGAGTCGCTGCCCGCGAACCTGGTCGCCACCGCGCTGTGCGTGGCCGCGTGGGGCTATTTCCTGTACCAGGGCGTGGTCGATCCGCTCGGCGGCATCAACACGCTGTGGCCGCTGTTCGGCATCTCGAACCAGATGCTCGCCGCGATCGCGCTGGTGCTCGGCACCGTCGTGCTGTTCAAGATGAAGCGCGAGCGCTACGCGTGGGTGACGATCGTGCCGACCGCGTGGCTGCTGATCTGCACGCTGACGGCCGGCTGGCAGAAGATTTTCGATTCGAATCCGAAGGTCAGCTTCCTCGCGCACGCCGCGAAGCTGCAGGCCGCGGTGGACGAAGGCAAGGTGCTCGCGCCGGCGAAGTCGATCGCGCAGATGCAGCGGATCATCTTCAACGACTACATCGATGCGGCGCTGGCGGGCCTGTTCATCTTCGTCGTCGTGGCGATCGCGGTGTACGGCCTGCTCGCCGTGCTGCGCGCGCGCCGCGAGTCGAAGCCGACCGTGCGCGAGACGCCGTACGAGCCGATGCCGGCCGCGCAGGCGCTCGGCAGCGGACGATAACGGGAGGCCGCGATGTTCAGCGATCTCGGCAGCGACCTGCGCAGCGCGGGGCGTTACCTCGGGCAGGCGTTGCGGCTGATGGTCGGCCTGCCCGACTACGACACCTACGTCGCGCACATGCGCGAAACCCATCCGGACCGCGAGCCGATGACGTACGAGGAATTCTTCCGCGAGCGTCAGAATGCGCGGTACGGGTCGGGGGCGGGGAAGTGTTGCTGAACCGGGCCGGTGAAGCCGCCCGGTAGGGCGGTCCGGTGCCGGACCAGGAAGCGCCGCGAAGGCATTCGCGGCGCTTTTTTCTTTGGGGCCGGGCGGCGCGCGCGGCGCGGCCGTCGCCGCGGCGTTTGACCGGCTTCAGCATGGCTCGCTCGCCGCGCCGGTATCATAGAGTTTTTGCTTTTTCCGATGAATCCGCGCAGGAGAATCCGTCGTGCATGTCGGTGAGCGTTTCAACAGCATTTCCCATCTCGTCGGCGCGGTGTTGTCGGTGGCAGGGCTGGTCGCGCTGGTGACGATGGGCGCGCTCGATCGCGATCCCTACAAGATCGTGAGCTTCAGCGTGTACGGCGCGATGCTGATCCTGCTCTATGCAATTTCGACGCTGTACCACAGCGTGCGCAACCCGCGGCTCAAGGCGATCCTGCAGAAGTGCGACCATTCGGCCATTTATCTGCTGATCGCGGGCAGCTACACGCCCTTCGCGCTCGTCACGCTGCGCGGCCCGTGGGGCTGGTCGCTGTTCGGTGTGAGCTGGGGGCTCGCCGCATTCGGGATCGCGCAGGAGCTCACGCTCGGACGGCGCACGCGCATCGTGTCGATGGTGCTGTACGTGCTGATGGGCTGGCTCGCGCTCGTCGCGATCCGCCCGCTGATCCATGCGTTGCCGCCGGTGGGTACCGCATGGCTCGTGGCCGGCGGCGTCATCTACAGCGCGGGCATCTACTTCTTCATCAACGACGAGCGCATCCGCCACGGGCACGGTATCTGGCACCTTTTCGTGCTGGCCGGCAGCCTGTGCCAGTTCGTCAGTGTCGCGATGTACGTTGCGTGAGCGTGAGCGTGAGCGTGGACGGCACGGTGCGCGTCATTCGCGTCCGGCCGCTTGTGCTGCGCCGCGCAGCGCCATGAACCCCACCCATCCCCAGTAGACGCGGTGATGCGCGATCAGCCCGTCGCGCAGATCCATCACCTCGACGAGATCGATCTGATCGCCTTCCGGCGTTTCGCGCGGATATTCCCATATGAGTTGCCGCCCGTTCGAGAAGAACAGGCCCGTGCGGTGCCAGCGTCCGAGCTTGTTGCCTGGATTGCGCAGGCCCGCCGCGAAGAACGCGCCGATCGCGGCCTTGCCGTGCAGCACGCCCGTGCCCTGATCGGGCAGCGTGACGACGATCAGCGGCGTTTCGAGGATCGCGTCGTCCGCGTACAGCGACATCAGCGCATCGAGGTCGCGTGCGACGACGGCGGCGTGCCAGTCTCGATGGATGCGTTGCGCATCGGTGTCGGCGTGTGTCATGACGGGTTCCGGCAAGCGTGGATAACGGCACCACTGTATTGATGCAACGCCGCCGGACGTTTCAGCGCGAACCGAAACGTGGATGTCGCGCAAGCCGCCCGTCAGCCCCCCAGCGCGCCGAGATTCAGTTCATGCGACTGGCCGATCCACACCGCGCTGTCGCGGTGGTCGCGCAGTTCGTCGTTCGTGTTCGGATGCAGGAAGATGTCGAGCGCGCCGTGATTCAGCACGAGCCACGGCACGATGGTGTCGAACCGCGCGGCGTCGAACGCGATCTGGTACGACCACGCCGGATGCGGGCCGACGAGGCGTTCGTGAAAGCGGCCGAGCTCGATGATCGCGCCGAACCGTTCTTCGACGACGAGGCGAAACGCCCAGGCCGCGTCGCGACTCGCGGCGTCGAAGTAGACGTGTGCGTGCCAACTGTCGATGGTGGTGGTGTCGATGGCGGACATGGCGGACTCGAGTGAAGAATAGGGAGGGCATGAGAGCCGTGGCATACGGCTAATGCTCAATTATCGCGCTTACTCGTCGGACACGTCTTGTCTCGGAGCGGTAAATCGGCGCGGAGGATTTGTCGCGCGTCAGGGAAACCGGGTCGTTCGACGAGACTTTTTCTCGCTTTCGTCCCCGCATCCTGCATCGCGCCGAAAGCCTTGTCGGGCCGGCCTTCGGTCGAAATCTCGACGGCAATATGTCATTTCGAAAACTGCAAAGGCGATTCACGTGCCGCTTCGAATCGTCTGCGAAAACGCGATCAGGTAGTTGAATGAAATAAAGAAATTCCGGTCAGGCGGTAGTGGCGAAATGCGCGGATCGCGCACCGGCTGCCGGTGCCGAAAATATCAATTGCGGAATCGGCTATTCAAGCGCACGGCCCCGCGACATACGATGATTGCACCGCATCGATCATCAAGATCGATGCGGAAGCAACCATCTGGAGGCCATGATGCGATCCCTTGTTTCCCTTGCCGTCCTGTCCGGCGCGCTTGTCGTGCTGCCCGCCACGAGCTTCGCGCAGTCCGTCGACACCGAGTGGCAGTCGAACGCCGCACCGTTGAACTGGAAGGCGGCACGCGCCGAGACCGACGTGCAGTTGATGCAGATGACGCGCGCCGGCTATCGTGCGACGACAGCCGGCAACCAGAACTATCCGCTCGCGATGCAGCGTGCGCTCGAGCGCGTGCGCAACCCGTTGCCCGACCGCTCGCAGGAAGAGAAGGCGGCGATGCAACAGCGTGCCGCGCGCGACGCGCAGAGCGGCCATCCGGTGAAGGCGTTCTTCGTGAAGACCGCGTACTACCTGAAGGGCGAGAACACGTTCTGATGCGGGAGACGAGCATGGCATGCGCGAACCGACTCCCCGCTGCGTTGCGCGCGTCGCTGATTCGCCGGCTGCCTGAGGCGTGCGCGACGCGGCGGCGGGACGACGTGTACGGCGCGCGGCGCCGCGCGAGCGGCAATCGCGACGCGAGCCGCGGTGGCGTCGCGTGCCGCACCGGGTGGCCGGCATTCGATGCGGACGACGTCGCCGCAAGCGAGGACGAATCATGAAGGCCGTCCGGAAAGGCCGTCGCCGCCCGCCGTTGACGCGCGAGTGGCTGCTGCCGCTGCCGCCCGCGCATGTGCGCGACATCTCGCTGAAATGCCACATGGCGCTCGTCGCGCTGCGCGGCGAGCACGGCAGCGAAACGTTGCTGATGCGGCTGCGTACGAGCGTCTATCTGGTGTTCCTCGCGCTCGACGATGCGGTATCCGCCGATGCGAGCATCGACCTCTGCGTCGAGGCGGAGCGCGTGCTCGACGCGAGCGTGGCGCGCGCCGCGCAAAGCGGCGCATGGACGCTGCACGACGACGAATGCGCGGTGCTCGAGCGCGTGCTCGCCGCGAACGACGCGTGCGTCGCGACGCTCACGCGACATCGGCTCGCCGAGCTATGGAATCACGTCTGCACGTTTGCGTCGGCCGAACAGCCGGCACTGGTCGCGCAGGCGGCGGCGAAGATGCGGGAGCCGGCCGTTCTGCATTGAGCGGCGGCCACGCGACCGACGCCCGGGCCGTGTTTCGTACGAGTCCCATTCACGGGGGCTGACGCTCGCCGTCTAATGTCACGACAGGAGCCGAACGGGTTCGGTCGATGACGATCCATCCTCGCGTTTGCGACGATCGTGCGTGTCGGCGCGAACGCATTCGTTTCGGTCAGGAGGAGCGATGGCGCTATACAGGATCGGCGGCTACTTCACGTGCGGAATCGGCCGCGCATTCCGCGAGAACCTGCCGCCGGGCAGCGAAGTGAAGATCGCGGGCATCTATCGGTGCACCGTGTGCGGCGACGAGATTGGCATTGCGAAGTGGCAGACGCTGCCGTCCGAGGAGACTCATCGGCACGATCTCGATCCGCCGTCCGACCCGCTGCTCGATCCCGGCCCGACCGCATGGCAGCTGATCGCGGCGGCGGAGTCGAGACACTAGGCGAGCGGTGTGCGCATTCTGATGCGTGCGCGGATGCGCGGCGGTCCCCTTGACGAGGCCCGACAAAACAAAAGCGCCACGGAGCGAACTCCGTGGCGCTTCCTTGCCGCCTGCCGGCGCGGAGGCGTCAGCCCCCGCGCAGCGACACGCGCTTAAGCCGCCGTTGCCGGCTTCGCCGGCTTCTGCAGCTTGCCCTTGCCGGCGCGCTGGATTTCGTCGAGCTTGATCTCGACGTGGCGCGAGAACACGTACTCGGCCGGACGCTGCTTCGCGATCGAGATGTCCGGTGCGAACGGGCCGTCGGTCTTGATGCCCTTCTTGCTCACGCGCAGCGCCTTCAGCGGATGCGAGATCGTATCCATCACGGCCGTGGCTTCGAAGCCGCAGTGGACCATGCAGTCCGCGCACTTCTCGTAGTTGCCGACGCCGTAGTTGTCCCAGTTCGTGTCTTCCATCAGTTCCTTGAAGGTCTTCACGTAACCTTCGCCGACCAGATAGCACGGCTTCTGCCAGCCGAACACGGTGCGTGCGGGGTTGCCCCACGGCGTGCACTTGTACGTCTGGTTGCCGGCCAGGAAGTCGAGGAACAGCGACGACTGGCTGAACGACCAGCGCTTGCCGCCTTCGCCGCGCTTCAGGATCTCGCGGAACAGGTTCTTCGTCTTGTCGCGGTTCAGGAAGTGCTGCTGATCCGGCGCGCGCTCGTATGCGTAGCCCGGCGACACGGTGATGCCGTCGACGCCGATCGGCCCCAGCGTGTCGAAGAACTTCGCGACGCGCTCGGGGATCGCATCGTTGAACAGCGTGCAGTTGATGTTCACGCGGAAGCCGCGGCGCTTCGCTTCCTTGATGGCCGCGACCGCCTTGTCGTACACGCCTTCCTGCGACACGGAATGGTCGTGCATCTCCTTGTCGCCGTCGAGGTGGACCGACCAGACGAAGTACGGATTCGGCTCGTAGTCGTCCATCTTCTTTTCCATCAGGAGCGCGTTCGTGCACAGGTACACGAATTTCTTGCGCTTCATGATGCCCTTGACGATTTCCGGCATCTCCTTGTGGAGCAGCGGCTCGCCGCCGGCGATCGACACGATGGGCGCGCCGCACTCGTCGACGGCTTCCAGGCATTCCTCGATGGACAGGCGCTGGTTCAGGATCGGGTCCGGATAGTCGATCTTGCCGCAGCCGTTGCACGCGAGGTTGCAGCGGAACAGCGGCTCGAGCATCAGCGCGAGCGGATAGCGTTTGTTGCCGGACAGGTGTTGACGCATGATGTATGCGCCGACGCGGACTTGCTGGAGCAGCGGAATAGACAAGAGTTGTCCTCCTTAAACTTCGCGGGCGACAGCTTGCGTAAGCTTCGCCGGCAACTTGAATTCGACTTTTTCTTCACGGCCCGCCATCGTCGTGACATCGACGGGCCCCAGCGCGCGCAGCGCGCCGATTACATCCTCAACCATTTCCTCGGGTGCCGACGCGCCGGCGGTCAGGCCGACCGTCTGCACGCCCGCGAACCATTCGGGCTTCACTTCCGAGCCGTCGGCGACGAGATAGCTTGGCACGCCGCTTTCGGTGCCGATCTCGCGCAGGCGGTTCGAGTTCGAGCTGTTCGTCGCACCGACGACCAGCAGCACGTCGACCTGGCGGCTCAGTTCGCGCACGGCGGCCTGGCGGTTCTGCGTCGCGTAGCAGATGTCGCGCGTGTCCGGGCCGACGATGTCGGTGAACCGGCGCTGCAGCGCTTCGATGATGCCGCGCGTGTCGTCGACCGACAATGTAGTCTGCGTGACGTACGCGACCGGCGTATCGACCGGTAGCGTCAGCGTATCGACTTCTGCCTCGCTCTGCACGAGGATCACCTCGGCCGGAATCTGGCCGATCGTGCCTTCGACTTCCGGATGGCCCGCGTGGCCGATCAGGATCAGCCGGCGGCCCGCCGCGACGTACTGGCGGCCCTGCACGTGCACTTTCGTGACGAGCGGGCAGGTGGCGTCCAGCACGTCGAGCCCGCGCGTTTCGGCGTCGCGTTCGACCGTCTGGGCGACACCGTGTGCGCTGAAGATCGCCACGGCGCCGTGCGGCACCTCGTCGAGCTCCTCAACGAATCGTGCCCCTTTATTACGCAGATTTTCGACGACATGCCGGTTATGCACGATCTCATGACGCACATAGACCGGCGCGCCGTGCTGTTGCAGCGCGCGATCGACGATCTCGATTGCGCGGACAACCCCCGCACAGAAGCCGCGGGGCTGGGCAAGGATGACTCGCATATATGAGCGAACTCCGACGACAGACGCCGGGGTTCGAGGAGCTGGCACGGCTCGCTCGCCCCGGCTTGATGTTATGAAGGCAGGAACGAACCGGCCAGGCCAGGCCCCGGAACCCCGAATTAATCGCGCATTTTAACCCTATCGGGCCGTCCGTGCTCTGGTGCTGTATCCATCGTGTTGCATCCGCACCAGAGCCGCGTCGGCGCTGGCGCGCGCGGAACCCGGTAAACTGCGCGGTTTCGCGGGTAGCCGGTCCGGCTGCCCGGCGTCGCGCTCATTTCAAGGCCATTCGATGACCGTCGATTCTTACGCGTATTGCCCTGCCGCCCCTGCGGTCACGGGCTCTTTTACTCCGACCCTCAATATGCTCGACCGATCGTGCGCCGCGGGCGGCCGGGCCGTTCGTGCCGGTGTCCGGCAGGAGGCTTGCCGATGATGCTGGCGATTACCTTCCTGGTGTCCGGCCTGTCGCTGCTGATCTGGATCGTGCTGCTCGTCGCGCGCGGCGTCGGTCTCGCGACGATGGCGCCGCTCGTGCAGCGCGCGGCGCGGGCGGGCATTGCGCTGACGGTCGTGATGTCGGCGCGCACGCCGGACGACCTGATGACCGCGGAATTCCTGCGCGGCGCGCCGGCCGACGTGCATGCGGTGTTCGACAGCGACGGCTCGTCGGCGGTCGCGAACGTGGACGCGTTGCTGCGCGCCGGGATCGCACGCGATCGGCCGGACGCGGTCTACACGTGCGGCTCGCAACGGTTGCTCGCGCTGCTGCAGCGCGTGCTCGCCGGCCATCCGTCGATGCGCGGCGAGGTCGCGCTCGAGCAGCGGATGGCATGCGGGATGGGCGTCTGCCTGTCGTGCGTGCGGATGTTCGACGACGGCGCGACCCGCGCATTCCGGCGCGTGTGCCGCGAGGGCCCGGTGTTCGCGATTCGCGACGTGGTGACGGAGGTGGAGGTGGAAGTTGGCTGACCTGAGCGTACGCGTGGGCGAACTGCGCCTGCGCAATCCCGTGATGCCGGCATCCGGCTGTTTCGCGATCGAGTATCGCGATGCGCTCGACCTGACCGGGCTCGGCGCGCTCGTGATCAAGAGCGTGTCGCCCGTCAGCCGCCCGGGCAACCCGACGCCGCGTGTCGCCGACGCGGGTGACGGCATGCTGAATTCGATCGGCATTCCGAGCCGCGGCATCGACGACTATCTCGAACACGTGCTGCCCGCGTACACGGGCCACGGCACGCCGGTCGTCGCGTCGGTGTCCGCCGATACGGCGGACGCGTTCGCGCGCGCGTGCGAGGCGCTGTCGCGGCCGGACGTCGCGGCGATCGAGGCGAACATCTCGTGCCCTAATCTCGAGGCGGACGGCATGGCGTTCGGGATGGACGCGGGCATGACCCGGCAGGTCGTCGACGCGATCCGCACGCGCACCGGGCATCCGCTGTGGGTGAAGCTGACGCCGAACGCGGGCAACATCGCGAAGATCGCGCAAGCGGCGCAGGACGCGGGCGCCGATGCGATCGTGATGGGCAACACGGTGCTCGGCATGTCGATCGACGTGCGCACGCGCCGGCCGTCGCTCGGCAACGTGATGGGCGGCCTGTCCGGGCCGTCGATCAAGCCGATCGCGCTGCGGCTCGTCCACCAGTGCTACCGCGCCGTGTCGATTCCGGTGATCGGCTGCGGCGGCATCCGGAGCGCCGCCGACGCCATCGAGTTCCTGCTCGCCGGCGCGAGCGCGGTGCAGGTGGGCACTGCGTCGTTCCGCGATCCGGGCGTGATGCGCACGATCATCGATGGGCTCGAGCAGTTTTGCGCGGACGAGGGCATCGGCGCGATCGCGTCGCTGACCGGGCAGGTCAGGCTCGACGCGGAGCTGAGCGAGCGCTGGCGGCGCTTTTGCGCGGCGCCGGCGCGCGCGGGCGGCACGACGGCGGGGGCGTGATGAACGCGCATACCGACAGGCCGGACGCGCCGGCGGACATCGAAGTGCACGACGCGGCGGCGCTGCCGCTTGCCGAACTGACGGCGCTCGCCGAGCAGTGGTTCGACGAGATCCGCGTGCTGTCGGCCGACGGCGTGGGCGTCACGCGCGAGAGCTACGGCGACAGCGAAACGGCGGCCGCGCAGCGGCTGGCGGCGCACGCCGAACGCGAGGGCATCGCGGTGCGCGCCGACCGCGCGGCCAACCTGATCTTCAGCCTGCCCGACGCGGACCCGCATGCGCGTGCGATCTGGGTCGGCTCGCACCTCGACTCGGTGCCGCATGGCGGCAACTACGACGGGCTCGCGGGCATCGTCGCGGGGCTGCTGTGCCTCGTCGCGCAACGGCGCAGCGGCCCCGCGTCGCCGCACCCGTTGAACGTGATCGCGCTGCGCGGCGAAGAGAGCGCCTGGTTCGGCAAGGCCTACATGGGATCGAGCGCGCTGTTCGGCCGGCTGACGCCGGACGATCTCGCGATGAAGCATCGCAGCACCGGCCGCCCGCTGGCCGACTGCATGGCGGCGGCGGGCGTCGACATCGACGCGGTGCGGGCGCGCAAGCCGCTGTTCGACGTGCGGCGCGCGCATGCGTATCTGGAGCTCCACATCGAGCAGGGGCCCGTGATGGTCGCGCGCGGGCTGCCGGTCGCGGTCGTGTCCGGCATTCGCGGCAACGTGCGGCACAACTCCATCAGCTGCATCGGCGAGGCCGGCCACTCCGGCGCGGTGCCGCGCGACCTGCGGCACGACGCGATCTTCGCGGTCGCCGAGCTGATCACGCGGCTCGACGAGCACTGGCGCCGGCTGCTCGAACGAAACATCGATCTCGTCGTGACAACCGGCATCGTGTCGACCGACCAGGACGAGCATTCGATTTCGCGGATTCCCGGCCAGGTGCATTTCAGCTTCGAGGCGCGCAGCGAGAGCACGGAGACGCTCGACGTCTTCCATGAGCTGCTGATCGCCGAATGCAATTCGATCGCGCGCGAGCGTGGCGTGCGATTCGATTTCGACCGGCGGTTGGCGAGCGCGCCGGCGCGGATGGATGCCACCCTGCGCGCCGCGCTTGCCGACGCGTGCACGCGGCTCGACGTGCCGTATGCGACGCTGCCGAGCGGCGCGGGCCACGACGCGGCGCTGTTCGCGAACGCGGGCGTGCCAAGCGGGATGCTGTTCGTGCGCAACGATCACGGGTCGCACAACCCGCACGAGGCGATGTCGATCGATGATTTCATGCTGGGCGTGCGCGTGCTCGCCGACACGATTGCGCGGCTGTGACCGGCGACACGGGAAGCGATGGCGGCCGACGCGCTGTGGATCCGGAAGGCGTCCGGTTCACGCCGACGGAACGTGTGCGCCCGCGCCGCCTTCCGCGCGGTTCACCTGCGCGAGCACGAATGCGTAGACGTCATCGAGCGCCGACACGATGCGCGTGCCGGCCGCGACGCCATCGAACGCGCTCGCGGGCCCGGTGCAGATCAACGGCTTCGCGAAGCGCGTCGCGAGGCGGATCTCGTCGAGCGTGCCCTTGCTCCCCGGCAGCGCGACGATGACGTCGCTCGTCAGCACGTTCACGTAGTTGCGGCTCAATGCGTCGTCCGGCGCATCCGCTTCCTTGCGCGGCAGTGGCGTGACGATAGGCAGGTCGATGAACGGATTCGGATAGCCGGCGATCGGCACGAAGCCGAACAGCGGGTGCGCTTCGCTCGGCACGATGCCGATCGAGCGGCCGCGGCGCCCCGGCGTCGTCGCGTAGGCGCGCGCGATCGACAGCATCACGCCGCGGCCGGCGCCGGTCAGCAGGTCGAATCCTTGCGCGGCGATCCACGTTCCGAGCGGCGTCGCCAACTCCGGCCATTCGTTCTTGCCCGAGCCCATCACGCCAATGATCGCCATCTTGTCCTCCTGGTTGGCCGACGCGCGGCGCGTCGATTTCAGCGAGCGCGCGTGCCGTTGTCTTTTTAATTATACACATCGGCCGATTTCTGGCGATGGGACGGCGATGACAGGCTGAAAATTGTGGATTTTCCCGCCTTGCATTTTTCCTTCACTTTATTTAGTCTAAAAAAATAGATTTATCGACGGGCGTATCGCGACTCGAGGGTTCGCCGGTACGCAGACGTCTCCGGGGCGATACAGCCCGCTACAACCTGAGAGAGAGGTGTATTCATGCTTGACCACGCCACCAACGAATTGCTGACCCGCGTGGGGCCCGGCACGCCGTGCGGCGAGTTGCTGCGTCGCTACTGGCATCCGGTCGGTTATTCGTCGGAGCTGGCCGAAGCCGGCCAGACGAAACGCGTGCGGATTCTCGGCGAGGATCTGGTGCTCGCGCGCACCGGCAACGGCGGCGTGCTGCTCGTGCAGGAGCGTTGCCCGCATCGCGGTGCATCGCTGCTGTACGGCTTCGTCGAGGAAGCCACGATCCGCTGCGCGTATCACGGCTGGCAGTACAACGCGGCCGGCGAATGCGTGGAGCGGCCGTTCGAATCGGCGAAGGCGAGCCGCGTCTGCAAGAAGCTGATCGACAGCTATGCGACGCACGAATGCGGCGGGCTGATCTTCGCATACATGGGGCCGGCGGAGCAGAAGCCCGCGTTTCCGAACTGGGACATCCTCGTGCGCAACGACGGCGTCCGCCATTTCGAGGTGCAGGACGATCTCGCGTGCAACTGGTTCCAGGTGCAGGAAAACGCTGTCGACGTCACGCACACCTTCTATACGCACTCGAAATACTTCGAGCACCTCGGCATGCGCGACGCGTCCGGGTTCGGCAAGCCGTTCAAGCGGTTCGGCTTCCAGCGCTTCGACTGGGGCATCGTGAAGAGCTGGGAATACGAAGGCGAGGGCCGTGGCTGGGGCAACCTGATGGTGTTCCCGAACATGCTGCGGATCATGACCGAGATGCACTGGCGCGTGCCGGTCGACGATACGACGACGCGGATCGTCTGGGTGTCGTTCACGCCGAACGCGGACGGCGCGCAGCCGCCCGCGGATGAGGCGCCGAAGATCGTCCGGCAGCCGGCGCGCACAGACGCGGCGGGCCGCTACCTGATGGACACGTTCATGAGCCAGGATGCGATGGCGGTCGAGACGCAGGGCCCGATCTTCGATCGTTCGCGCGAGAACCTCGGCGCGTCCGATCGCGGGATCGTGATGTTCCGCCAGATGCTGCAGGAGCAGATCGACGCGGTCGCGCGCGGCGAGCGGCCGGTCGCGAACGTGTACGGCGGCGCGCCGGACGTGACCGACCTGCGCGCATGGATGGGCGGCTATCTGCCGATGAGCTGCGCGCCGGACCCGACGTTCCGCCAGCAGCGCGAATTCGGCGACATCTTCGACGAGTCGCACGTCGAATACGAGATCCCGGCGAACTCGCCGGTGATGCGCGCTTGAGCGGCCGTGCGCTCGGCGGGCCGGGCCGCGGCGCCGGCATGCTGACGGGA